>QEUZ01000526.1 GCA_003577355.1 Chloroflexota bacterium
AGAAGTGGCTCCACGCAGTTGGACAGGGATTGCCGGATCGTAAGTGGATAGCTCTGCCGGGTTAAGCCGCCAGCTTCAGCAGCGGCCGATCGAAATACGCGTCGTCCGGTGTCCGCCGGTCGATGCTGCTGTGCGGGCGACGGCGATTGTAGAAGTCGATGTAGACGGTGAGCTTGGCACGAGCGTCGGAGACGCTCTCGTAGGCGTGCAGGTAGACATGCTCGTACTTGATCGTCTTCCACAGCCGCTCGACGAACACGTTGTCGCGCCAGCAGCCCTTGCCGTCCATGCTGATGCCGATCCGGTGCTCGCGCAGCACGTCGATGAAGTCCTTCGCGGTGAATTGACTACCCTGATCGGTGTTCATGATCTCGGGCACGCCGTTGCGCGCGATCGCCTCCCGCAACGCCTCGACCGCGGCGTCGGCGGCCAGGCTGATCGACACCCGGAACGCCAGCACCCGGCGGGTCGCCCAATCGACCACCGCGGTGAGATAGACGAAGCCACGCCGCATCGGGATGTAGGTCGTGTCCATCGCCCACACCTGATTCGGCCGGTCGATGGTCAGCCCGCGCAGCAGGTACGGGAACACCGGGTGCTCCCGATCCCGGCCGCTCGTCCTCGGCTTGCGGTAGAGCGCCTCGATGCCCATCTTGCGCATCAGCGTCGTCACATGCTTGCGACCGACCGCAAAGCCCTCGCGATTGAGCAGGTCACGAAGCATCCGGCTGCCGGCGAACGGATGCTCGAGGTGCAGCTCGTCGATGCGTCGCATCAGCGCCAGGTCGGCGTCCGAAGTCGGTTGCGGACGGTAGTAAACCGACGAGCGCGACAGCTCCAGCAACTGTGCCTGGCGCACGATCGGTAGTGCGTGGGCCGGATCGATCATCGCTTTGCGCTCGCATCGCCGATGCGACCGAGCGCGTTGCTTAAAAAATCGTTCTCCAGGGCCAGTTGGCCGATCTTCGCGTGCAGCGTCTTGAGGTCCGGCCCGGCGTCCCGCTTGTCGCTGGCCGTCGCGAATACCTCGGCGGCGCGCGCCAGAAGCTCTGCTCGCCACTGGCCGATTTGATTCGGGTGGACCTTGAACTGCTCCGCCAGCTCGACCAGCGTCTTGTCGCCGCGGACGGCGGCCAGCGCCACCTTCGCCTTGAACGTCGGTGAGTGGTTCCTGCGAGGTCGTTTCATGCTCTCTGCTCCTCGGCGACCAAGCGCCATTAGAGCAGAGCTACCCACCTATCCCCCTGTCCGACTTTGCGGAGCCACTTCTCTCATCCCGGCGCTCGGCTCGTGCTCGGTATATGTGACGGTGACCAGTGTGTCGCTTGGCACCCACACGTTGAATACGGGCCCTCTCACGACACCGATCGCTCTAAACACGGTCGGCGCCTCGGCGCAACTGTCGGTGCTCGCCCAACCCTCGTCGGTCGCCGTGATGTCGAGTGCCAATCCGAGCACGTTCGGGCAGAACGTCACGTTTACTGCAACCGTAACCGGCGGCGGCCCGATACCCACGGGAGCGGTCACGTTCAGTGATGCCGCGATACCGATCTGCTCGAATGTCGCGCTCAACGGCTCGGGCCAAGCGGCCTGCTCGACTTCGGCGCTGAGCGTCGGGGCCCACACGATCAACGTCGCCTACGTTGGCAATGGCTATTACGCCGCAAGTTCCGGGAGCCTGGCGGGCGGCCAGGTCGTGAACCCGGCCCCGACGGCGACGATGACCACGTTGGCCACCTCCAATCCATCTGTTGTCGCTGGGGCACTGTTCACGCTGACAGCCACGGTAACGGGCAACGCACCAACCGGGACGGTCGGGTTCACCGACGGGACGAACCTGCTCACTGGATGTGCTGCGGTTTCGCTGGCGGGAGCTGGCAATGCCCGTACGGCTCTATGCGCGGTATCAGCGCTGCCTGCCGGGACGTACACACTCGCAGCTAACTACTCCGGCGACCCGAGCAACCTGCCGTCGAGCGGCACCGTGGGGCAAACCGTGGTCGCAGCCTGCGTGGGTTTCATCGATCTCGCCGCAACGAGTCCGTTCTGTCCAAGCGTCGAGTGGCTGAAGAACCGGGCCATCACCACAGGCTGCACGGCAACCGAGTTGCCCCACAAGTGTCGTCAGCCGTCTCGGGATGGCGGCGTTCATGAAGCGGCTTGGTGGGGCACTCACTCCTACCCTGCTATGGACGCAGCAGTCACCGGGTTTCATCGATCTCGACGACCCGATCCTCGTCTGCGAAACCACCGACTTCCTGGTGGAAGGATTCCCGCGTCAGGCCTTTGTCGACTTCGTCTTTGCGGGCAGAGCAGTTGGGGAAGCCGATTTCTTGGCAGAGGCGCGCGTCACATTTAATAGCGGGGCCGATTGGATGCCGCTCACTGCTCTCCCTGTTCTGACCGCCGTACCGGCGAATCGCTGGGCGGCTACACGCGGAAGCCAGATCGTGGACCTGTCAGTCGGTCAAACTGCCCGATTTGGGATAAGGATTGTTCGCAGCGGCGGGTCCACTGCGAATCTCATTGCCAGTGACTGTGCGATACGAGTTCTCGTCGGCAACCGAAATGGCACTAGCTCTCCCTATGATCAGCGCTGAGGGGTTCGCAATGAAAGTACTTCCTGTCGTGCTGGCGCTTGCGTTCGGCATCGCCTCAAGTCCGGTTGTTGCTGATCCGTGCGCGGGATTCGCAGACGTCGAGAGTACGAGTGTGTTCTGCCCGAGCGTGGAGTGGCAGAAGAACCGCGGCGT
>QEUZ01000105.1 GCA_003577355.1 Chloroflexota bacterium
TTGCTCACGGTAGGGTGAGCTGTAACGCAGGTGCACGGCGCGGCGCTGGAAGATCGCTTCGGCGAAGCGCGAGAGGATCGCTGGCAGTGGCGGGCCGGCATGCTGCCGTGCAGGGAGCGCTCGTTCCGGGTGAAAGACGTCGTCCGGTGGGGTCTCGAACCCAAGCACGCGTTCCGCAGTTGCGAGGGTGATGCGCAAGTCCTCTGGAACGGCGGCGAGCAGCTTGCGACGCGCGGCATCAAGATCGGCTGCAAAAGGCAGAGCGCCAAGACTACCCAGTAGCGCCAACCCGGAGACGAGCGACATTGCTTCATCACGGGTGAATGTCACCGGTGGGAGAAAGTACCCCGGCATGAGCTGGATGCCGCCATTGCGACCTCGTTCTGCATAGAGCGGGACGCCCAGACCACTGAGCAAGTCCAGGTCACGATAGACCGTGCGGCGCGATACCCCAAGACGATCGGCCAGCGCCTGGGCGCTAATGCGCTCGCTGGTGCGCAGGTAGAGCAGGATCGCGATAATGCGTTCAAAGCGCTGCATAGGGCACTCCGTTCCAGGTCCACTCTCCCCGGAAAATATGACACGCATCCGACACAGTTGGCGCGTGTAATACGAGTATGGCGGCGTTTCGTGACAGCGCCGCGTTCGGCGACCGTCGTGACGAGTGGGGTATCTGTGGCAGCAATCGACCTTGCAGGGTATCAGCGCATCTTTCGCATTCGGCCCTTTCGCCTGTTCTGGATCGGCTTCGCGTTGTCGGCTTTCGGCGATGCGATGACGCGCGTGGCGCTCACCTGGCTGGTGTATGAAGAGACCGGCTCGGGCCGTTCGTTGGGTTACCTGATGCTGGCCTACACTGGTCCGATTCTGGTTGGCGGGTTGCTGGCTGGCTGGTTGCTCGACCGGTTCGACCGCCGCAAGGTGATGCTGATCGACAACGCGATCCGCTGTGTTGCGGTGGCGCTGATTCCATTGCTCCATGTCATTGGCAGGCTCGAGTTGTGGCACATCTATGTGGTGGCAGCTGTCTATGGACTGTTGATGATGGTATCGCTGGCGGGCGGCCCCGCTTTGGTGCCGTCGTTGGTTGCCCGCGACCAGCTCGCGACGGCCAACGCGTTGGAGATGCTTGGCTGGACAATTGGCGGGGTCGCTGGGCCGGCGCTGGCGGGTCTACTGATCGGCGCCATCGGGGCGACGAACGTTGTACTGCTCGATGCCGCAAGCTATGCCGCATTTGCGCTGGCTCTGGCAGCAATCCTGCGTAGTACCCCGGCGGAAGTCGGGCATACGACGGCAACCGCCGGAGGGTACTCCATCTGGCATGCGGTGAAGCTGATGGTCGCCAGCCCGATCCTGCTGACGACGACGCTCATGTTCATGGCTTTCAACATCGGCAACGGCATGTTGTTCGTCTGGCTGCCGCTGCTGACCGACCAGGTGTTGCAGGGGGGCGCGCGTCTGTATGGTTTCCTGCTGGCAGCTCTAGCCGCTGGTCAAGTCATTGCCGTGGTCCTAGCGGGCACGCTCGTGCTGCGCCGGGCGCTGGGGACGCTCATTTGCGCGGCGCAGTTCGGGGCAGGCGCGGCGCTGCTGCTGGTATTCCTGACACGCAACACGACCGGGGCAGTGATCGGGCTGGCGCTGTTCGGTGTCTGCTCCGCGCCGATGACGATCTGGGCACAGACGTTGCGCATGCGGATCATCCCGGAGAATATGCGGGGCCGCACCTTCGCGTTGTTGCGCATGATCATGCAGGGCGGCAACCCGATCGGAGGAGCGCTCGGTGGTGGTCTGGCTGGGGTCGTCGCGATCCCAACTCTGGTGGCGACGTCTGCACTGCTGATCCTCGCTCCGGCGCTGGCTGGGTATGCGGTGCGCGATCTGCGGGTGGCCGGCGGGCCGGACGAAGTGCAACCGCAGCCAGCCGGTGCATTGGGCGAGGAGGATGTCATTGTCGGACATAGTGCGGATTGATCCGTCGTTTTTCCCGCTCACCGCTGAGCGCTGGCCCGACCTGGAGGCGTTGTTCGGGCCGAGGGGCGCCTGTGGTGGCTGTTGGTGCATGGTCTGGCGCTTGCCGCACCGGGTGTGGGAAGCCGGCAAGGCCGGAGCGAACCGCGAGGCGTTCCATGCACTCGTCGCGGCGGACCATCAGCCTGGTGTACTAGCCTACCATGGCGAACGTGCCGTAGGGTGGTGCGCCATCGCCCCGCGCTCCGAATATCCGTCGCTTGCCCGCTCGCGCATCCTCAAACCGGTGGACGATCAGCCGGTCTGGTCGGTGTCCTGTCTCTTCGTCGCACGAGCCTACCGGCGCCACGGTTTGTCGGCTGCGCTGCTGACTGCGGCGGTCGAGTTTGCGGCGGAGCGGGGAGCGACGATCGTCGAAGGCTACCCGGTTGAGCCGCGCTCACCGGATCAGCCGCCGCCGTTCGTCTGGACGGGCGTCGCTTCCGCCTACCTGCAGGCCGGGTTCACCGAAGTTGCGCGCAACTCCCCGACGCGTCCAATCATGCGGCGAATGATGTGCTAGCCTGCCGGGTGCGTGACCAGCTGGAACTGTGTTACGAGAACCGGAGGGACGACGATGCTGAGAGGTGAGCGCGTGCTGTTGCGGGCGTTGACCCGCGATGACCTGCCGCGCATGTGGGCGTTCAACAACGACCTCGATGTCGAGCTGGCCGGTGGGGGCGACCCGCCAATGCCACAACCCTTCGAGCGCCTGCTGGCCGATTTCGAGCGGGATTGGTCGAGCGGCGGACGCGACGACACCCTCTTCGCGATCGAAGTCGAAGGCACGTTCATCGGGGCATGTGTGCTGATGCACCCGAACCACACCGCGCACACCGTCGAAATGGGGATCGCCATCGGCGACAAGAACTACTGGAGTAAGGGGTACGGTAGGGAAGTCGTGCGCCTGCTGGTCGATTATGCCTTCCGCTATCGTAACTACCAGCGGGTTTGGCTCTGGGTGCATGGCCGCAACCTACGTGGGATCAAGGCGTACCAGGCAGCAGGGTTCGTCGAAGAAGGCCGCCTGCGTCGCCACGTCTACAGCAACGGGGCATACGACGACGCCGTCTACATGGGTATCCTCCGCGAAGAATGGGAGCAACGTTCCCAGTAAAGGGCACGGGGCATACGTGACGGCGCACCAGCGACAGTGAGGATCGTCAACCGCCTGCGACCGACGCGCCGAGGGCGACGATGGTCGCTTCTACGATGAGCGCCGCGCGCAAGCCGAGCTGCTCGCGCACATCATCCAGTGAAAGTGACCCTTCGCTGGTGTGTTCCGTCTTCTGGCGCAGCTCGTTGTTCGAGATGTCCTTCACCGGCAAGAACGACACGCCGAACTTGGCGCACACCTGTGCGATCGCCGCAGCCTCCATCTCTTCACACAGGGTGCCGTGTTCGGTGTGCAAGGTGCGAATCGACTCTCCGTGTTGTGTCCAGACATCTGCGGATGCGATCGCCCCGACGTGGACGACAGGGTTGTGCCCAACGCCTGGCCAGGCTGGCAACAGTGTGCGGCCCGCCATGCGGGTCGCCAGGTCGAGCAAATGCGGGTCGATCCCGAGCGTTTCGGTGTCGGAGATCACGTCATGACCCGACCAGAATCGAAATGGCCGGCGACCGCCATCCGGCAGGACAATCACGGAAGAGGTGTGGACGGTGCGGTCGCCAATGATGACATCGCCCGCCTCAATGTCGTCGCGGTGAGCGCCAGCGCAACCGTAGTTGAACACCGCTAGCGGACGTGGCTCCGTAGCGGCGAGCCGCACTGCGGTTGCCGCTGCGGCATTGATCAGGCCGATGCCACTGACGATGATCTCGACCTCCATTGGGCCGAGCATTCCGGTGGTTCGTCGCCAAAGAGAGAGTTGCCGCTCGTGTGGTTGCTCGAGTCTCCGGCGCAAGTGCACCGCTTCAGATTCCATTGCACAGATCACTGCAACACAGGCAGTCATGAGCTGGCCCGTTCCTTCAGCAAGCGCTTACAGGAGCGCCAATACGACGCTACAAGTGAGTATTGCCACGAGTGCGCAACATATGGCAGCGAACACCCAGTCTCGTTGGCGGATGTATGTCCCCAACGCCACGAGGACATAGGTCAGCGGGGTTGCTAACAGCGCCAGGATCCCCAGATCGACGATGCCCTGTGGGTTGAACCGGCGGAGCTCACCCGGCAGGTCGCCGAGCTCGACGACGCTATCGCCGATCGGCTGGTCGCGCAATACGGACAGGACAACGCCAGCTAGCATCAGCGACAGTGCAGTGACGAAGCCCACCCGCAGAATGTTGGCGACCCGCCGGTCCAATGCGCCGATCCCTGGCCCGCTGCGTGGGCGGTGAGGCTGCGGTTCGGCGCTCATGAAATCACCCCAACAGCGTCGAGTACCATCGAAATGGCCAGCACAACCAGCACAATGACGAAAATGTGCCCGAGCATCGCTGGCCGGATGCGAGACGCGACGCGCGTTCCAAGATGCGCCCCGCCAACAATGCCGAACACCGCGGCCATGGTGACACGCGGGTCGACATACCCGCGAGTGTAATAGACCATCGCGGACGCGGACGCGGTCAGCCCGACCATGAACGCGCTCGTGCCGGCAGCCGCCTTCAGCGGTACTCCCATCAGAATATTCATCAACGGTACGATAATCGGTCCGCCGCCGATGCCGAACATACCGGAGGCCAGCCCAGCGGTTGTCGAAGTCGGAATGGCGATCCGCAGTCGCCGGGGGGTGTAGCGGACAAAGCGGTCCAGAGCCGGGTCGTAATAATGGCCGGATATCGCTAGTGGATCGGGCTGCTGCGTGTCGTCAACCGACTGTTGCCGGAGCGGCTTGCGCCGCGCCATCGCGTAGGCGACCGAAAGGAGCACGAGCGCAAACGTCCCCTTGAGGACCGGTTCCGGCAGTGAGACGGCGAGCAACCCACCGACGAGCGCCCCTAATGTGGACGAAACCAGCATGAGCAGCGCCAGTCGCAGGTTGGTGAAACGACGGATCAGATAGACGCCAGAGCCAGCGCAGGAGTTTGCGACGATTGCGATGGCGCTAGCAGCCACGGCAACCTTGAGGTCGATGCCAAACGCAAGGGTGAGGATCGGCACGAGAAAGACGCCGCCACCCAGGCCCAGCATCGTCCCCAGCGTGCCCGCCGAAGCGGCAACGAACGCTACAGCGATAAGTTCGGCGCCGCTCAATTGGTTGTCCCCTCCGCGAAGCGCGCTGCCAAGAGATGATATGCCTCCAGAGTCGGCTTGACCAATCTGGCCTCGACATCCAACGAGCAGTAGCGGTGACTGGCGTTGCAGTATGACGCACCACCTCACGTTGCTGCCACGCAAGATGGGTTCCGCAGCGCTGGCGTTTTACTCGCATGCTGCCTGCAGCGCGCGAGAGTCGAAGCGGCGAGCGTGGCGATTCGCCGAGCTGCAGGGCGATTGACGCGGCGGCACAAGCATGCCAGACTGGGCGTGGCGACGTTGCGCGCGGCGTCGCGGCTACAACGGAATATGCGTCAGCGGGCGCTCGCCGCGAATTGGTGGGCCCACAGGGGGAAACCGGTGCGAAACCGGTGCTGTGCCGCAACTGTAACGCGTGAACCCATCACGCGGAGCCAGGTCACCCGCCGCTGACGTTCCGGTTCGCTTCGAGCACGAGTGAGCTGGAGGTAGGGCGCACGCGCCCGTCCCCCTCACCCGCTCGAAGGCGGGTTTTTTGTGCGCTCCGCCCAGCGTGAGCGCTACCGCCTCCGAAGGGGGAATGCATGTCTAGCGGTCGCGCGGACCTGGCAGCACGCGCCCGGTCCACAACAGCTATCCCATTCGTCGTTCTCCTGGTTCTCCTCTTGGTTGGCCCGCTGCTCAGTCAACCGGCACGGGCGTCGGAAGCCGATCACGCTACTGCTGTTGCCGCGCTCAACTGGTTGCGACAGCAGCAGCAGCCCGATGGCTCGTTCAGCGCGTTTGGCGGGCCGGGCGACCCGGGAACAACCGCAGATGCCGCGTTCGCGTTCGCTTCTGCGAATATCGACCCACACCACGTGCGCGCACCTGGCGGGGTGGATGTGGTGACGTACCTGAGCAGCCACATCGACGCTGTCACCGCCGATCCAGGCTTGGCCGGTAAGGTTGCTCTGGCGCTCTACGCCAGCGGGGTTGCCGTGGAAGACCCCAGGCTGCGGGCGCTGGTTGCTGCGATCGAGGCAGGGTATGACGCTGTCACGCAGCAGTATGGCCCATCGTTCTACGGGCACCTCTACGCTGTGCTGGCGCTCGACACGCTGGGCGGCGCTCTGCAGGTCGGGGCTGTGGAGCGCATCTACACCGCGCAGACTCCAGAGGGTTCCTGGGGCTTCACCGGCGATGCAACTTCCGGGACGGGCGATTCCAACACGACTGCGCTTGCTATCCAAACGCTCGTCGCTATCGACGGCGAACGGAACCTGACTTGGGCCGGCCTCGACTACCTGCGCTCCTTGCAGGATGACCGCGGCGCTGTGGCGTACGACAACAACTTCCCGCCGCTAACGGGCGATGCCAACTCGACGGCGCTGGCAGTGCAAGCGTTTCTCGCAGCGGGCGAAGACCCGCGCACGCTCCCAAAGGGAGATCTGCTGGAGGCGCTACTAACCTTCCGAAATGACTCGGGCGCGTTCCACTACCAAGGGGCATTCCCGGATGACTCGTTGCTGGCGACAACACAGGCTGTACCAGCGTTGATGCTCGCTGTGTATCCAATTCCTCCGGTTGAGGTCACCAACGCGCTCGCGGATGCTGCCGCACCGGCTCTACCGCTAGCAGGGTGCGAGTTCCATGCGATAACCGCGCATAACGTGTGTGGGCTGTTTGCTGAGTACTGGGCAGCCAACGGCGGCTTGGCGATCTTTGGGTACCCATTGACTGAAGCGGTCGATTTCCAGGGGCAACGTGTCCAGTACTTCGAGCGTGCGCGCTTCGAGTGGCACCCGGAAAACGCTGGGACGCAATGGGAGGTGCTGCTCACCCGCTTGGGTGCTGATGAGGTGGCGCGGGTCTACGCCGACCGCACTGGCAGCGCGGAGCCGAGGGCGGAGTGCCGTTTCGAAGGCGTCACCCGGCACAACATCTGCCAACCGTTTGTGTCGATCTGGGATAGCCTCGGAGGGTTGCCAGTCTTTGGGTATCCACTCACCGAGCCGTTTGAGGAGAACGGCATGATTGTCCAGTACTTCGAGCGCACGCGCTTCGAGTGGCAGCCTGGCGCCTGGCCAGACCGGATGGATGTGCTCTTTGGGCGGCTCGGTGCTGAGGCGCTGGAACGTGAACTGGCGCGTTAGCCGACCGCGAGGACGTCGTATCAGCTCGGCGCACCTGCGCCGGGCTGGCCTCGCGCTGCTCGGGTTGTTGCTGGTCTTCCTGATCAGCCTGGTCCCGGCGGCAGCCCAGCGACCAAACGGAGCCGGCCTGGTGATCCGGCACGGCGATGGTTCGACGGTCTACGCCTACGTGCAGTTCGAGGGTGACAGTATCTCCGGCGAGGAGCTGTTCTACCGTTCTGGCATTGATGTCACACTCGCGCCTTTTGGTGGGTTGGGCGCCGGGGTGTGTGCGATTAACGGTCAGGGATGCCCAGCGGATAATTGCTTTTGCCAGTCATATACCAACCCAGCCTACTTCTGGCACTACTATGCGTTAGTCGATGGAACGTGGGTGGAGCAGATCCGCGGGCCAAGCAGCCGCTTCCTGCAGGATGGAGATGTTGACGGTTGGTCGTGGACGGCGGGTGATTCCGGGTTGCCGGCGACCACAATCGACGAGATCGCGCTCCTCAATGGAGTCGATCGCGATGCACCGGAACCCACCCCAACCGAAACGCCGACGCTGGTCCCGACGGCCACCAGCGAACCACCCACGCCAACTAGCACGCTGACCCCATCGCCGACCTCGACACAGGCTCCGGCAACAGCGACTTTTCCGGCGACTGCTACTCCTTCTCAGGAAGCGACGACCGCACCAACCAAGCTCGCAACGGCAATGCCGCCGAGCAGTGTCTCTGCGACTGACACCCTGACTGTTCTTCCTGCACGTTCGACTGCCACGGCCAGCGCAACGATAACCCGCGTCGCCAAACCGACCGCTCCGATCACGCCAGAGGCGTCTGCTACGACGCGCCCCACAACGCTCGCGGTGTCGATCGACCCAGAGGGGACGCTGACGGTCGTCAAACCGACTGCGTCTGGTGGTGACGGTTCAATGATGTCTCTGGCCGTTTTCGGCGTAATGGCGTTGCTGGTGCTTGCGGTTGGTGCTGTAGTGACGCTACGCAACCGGCGGCGGACATGAAGCGTCTGTTTGCGCGCGACGCTGTGGATTCCGAACCGGTCAATACCGTTGCCTGGGTGTTCTGGTTCGTCGCGCTGGCGCTGCCGCCCCTGACGACGCGCAACCCGTTGTACCTGGCGCTCGCGTTCCTCATCGCAAGTGTCGTCTACCTGTCGCTCCCCAAGGCAGGGGTGGCTGCGCGCGCCTGGCGCCTGTTCCTAGGCGTTGGTCTCACGCTGACGGTGTTCTCGGTCGCGTTCAATGTGCTTACCGTGCATGTGGGAGACCGTGTGTTCGGTCGCATCCCTTCCGGCATCCCGATCATCGGTGGCAACCTGACCTGGAACGCCGTGGCATATGGGCTTGTCTCGGCGATGGCGATCGCTACCCTGTTGGTCGGTGCAGCGGCGTTCAATACGGCGGTGCGTCACGGCGACTTGGTGCGGCTAATGCCCGGCTCGCTGGCCCGGCTCGGCATTGCCGGGAGCATCGCATTGACGATGGTCCCGCAGACAGTTGCTGCCGGGCGGGACATCATCGAGGCGCAACGTGCCCGCGGGCACCGTCTACGGAGCGTGCGTGATGCGAGCAGCCTGTTGGTCCCGCTGCTCGCCGTCGGTTTGGAACGGGCTGTCACTCTGAGCGAGGCGCTGGAGGTGCGCGGGTTCGGCGCGCCGGCCACTGGTGTTGTCGGTCGGGGCATGCGACGGCGGTTGCTGCTGCTGTGTGCCGGGTTGGCGTTGCTTGCGGCGTTACTGGCGCTGGGTATGGGGCGCTTTGCCCCTGGCGTCGCGGCGCTCGGCCTGGCGCTACTCTGCGGGGTGCAGGCGGCCCCGGCAGCAGCGCGGCGCACACGTCTGCGGCCTGTGCGATGGAACGAGCCGTCGCTGTTCGTGCTGGGCGGAGCCGGTTGGGCGCTGCTCGGTTTCACCGCGGTCACGGTCTTCACTGGCGCGGAGCTAGCCTGGGACACGTTCCCACGGATCGGCGCCCCTCCATTTGAGCCAGTGATCGGCTTGGCGCTGCTCGGGTTGTTATGCCCCGCGCTGGCGAGCGGAGGGCAGCAATGACCAGCGCCATACATGTGGATAACCTCTCGTTCCGCTTCCCTACTGCTGCTGCCGATACCGTGCATGCGCTCGATTGGCAGGCAGAGGAGGGGAGTGTGACGTTGGTCGTCGGCCCATCAGGTTCCGGGAAGTCGACCTTCCTGCGCTGCCTGAATGGCCTGGCGCCGCACTTCCACGGTGGGTACTTCGGCGGCGATGTTGTCGTGGCCGGGCGCAATACACGGTCCAACGGCCCACGCGAGCTGGCCGACCTGGCGGGAATGGTCTTTCAGGACCCCGAAGCACAGTTTGTCACCGACCGCGTCGATGATGAGATTGTGTTTGGCCTTGAGAATTTGGGAATTGAGCCAGATCGGATGCGCCTGCGCCTGGAGGAGACGCTCGATCTGCTCGGGATCGCAGCGTTACGCCGGCGCGACGTCGCTACCCTGAGCGGCGGTGAACGCCAGCGTGTGGCATTGGCCGCTGCGTTGGCGACAGCGCCGAGCGTCCTCCTGCTCGATGAACCGACCTCCCAGCTCGACCCGCTGGCGGCGCAGGATGTGCTCGGTGCTGTCGAACGCCTGAATGCCGACCTGGGTTTGACCGTAGTCATAGCGGAACACCGGCTCGACCGTGTCTTGCCGTTTGCCGACAAATTGCTGGCGTTCGATCCGTGCGGGGTGCGCTGTGGCCTAACCCGCGAGGTGCTGGCCAATTTGCATAACGTGCCGCCACTTATCGAATACGCGCGCCGCTGCGGCTGGACACCGTTGCCGCTGACGGTGCGCGAGGCGAGGAAGTTCGTCATCTCACCAGCCGCTTTGGCGCCGAAACGACCGCGCACAATTGGCGGTGACCTGCTCCTGGATGTTGCCGGCCTCAGTTTCCGCTACGACCAACAGCGTGTGCTGCGCGATGTGGCGCTGCAAGGCCGGGAGGGGGAGGTTGTTGCGCTGATCGGGCGCAATGGCTCCGGCAAGACGACGTTGTTGCGGTTGCTGATGGGCCTTCTGCGGCCCGAGCGCGGACAGATACGGCTCGGAAGGCCGATTTGCGACACACGTGGTCGTCCCGTCTACGATATTGCGCGCAGCGCCGGTTACGTACCCCAGCATCCCTCGTCGATCCTGCATCAGGAGACGGTGCGGGCAGAGCTCGAGTTCACCGCGCGGGTGCAAGGCCGGTCGGCCGACATCCACCCTGTGCTGGATGCTCTTGGCGTTGGCCAGTACCGCGACCGCAACCCGCTGGACCTCAGCGGGGGCGAGCGCCAACGCGTCGCGCTGGCGGCGCTAGCAGTGACGGAGCCGCCGCTTCTCCTGCTGGATGAACCGACCCGGGGGCTATCCGCCGCCGAGAAGCGCACGTTGGGGGACTTCCTGCGCGGCTACTCGGCGACCGGGCGGTTGGTGGTGGTGGCGAGCCACGATGTCGACTTTGTCGCTGAGACCGCCGACCGGGTCATCATGCTGGCCGACGGCGAGATCGTCGCGGATGGTGCGCCGGAGCAAGTGTTGGCCGGCTCCTTGGCGTTCGCGACGCAGCTCAACCGTGTCTTCGGGGGCACGGTGCTGACGCTGGCTGACTTGCCCTGACGGTTGATTGTCGCGCAATGTATACGGTGTGTTCGCACAAAGTCCTGCACGCTTGCAGCATGAGGCGTATCATATAACTGCATGCGCGACGGTGCGCATGGACAGCGTGTCGCTGCGGGGGCGTGTCCCCAGCGACTTCGTTGGAGCGCCTGCCGGCGTTGGCAGCGCGCAGAAAGGATCAGGAACTCAATGGCTTCAACCACCACACGCAATGCGAAGGCTTCCAGCTCAGGTTCCGGCGCCGTCCCGCAGGTCTTGGCGACTCCTACCGACCTCGACCCAAGTGACGTCGAGGCAGTGACAAACGCCGTCAACCCGCTAATTGCCGATACCATCGCGCTATACCTGAAGACGAAGAACTTCCACTGGCACTTGGCCGGTCGCCACTTTCGTGACTACCACGTATTGTTCGATGAGCAGGCCGCCGACATTCTCGCGCCGCTCGACGAGCTGGCCGAACGGGTGCGCAAGCTCGGCGGCACCACCCTACGCAGCGTCGGCCATGTCAGCCGCCTGCAGACAATCGCCGACGACGACGATGCGTACGTACCGGCACGCGAGATGGTCGAGCGGTTGCTCGCCGACAAC
>QEUZ01000106.1 GCA_003577355.1 Chloroflexota bacterium
TATCCGATCGATTGCTTGGTCAGGCGCGCCTGTGCGGCGATCTCGGTAATGCGCGAGCCATCGCGCTTGATGTGACGCAACACGTGGTTCCCGTGCGCCGGAGTGATGTCCGGGTAGCCGGCTTTGGCCAGTTCTACATGCAGCTCCCCGAGGAAACGGTCGTAGAGTGCTTGCAGAAGCTGACCGATGTGGATGCGCTCGCTGGCGGTTGCGTCGACCATACAACCTCTTGACATATCGTCAGAATATCTTACTATTATCGTCAGAATCTTTGACGAAGGTAGCATGTGGAACAGCAGGTAGACAATGGCGACCCCACGAGCAGAAGCGCGCGACGCTGCTGAATGGTTCTGGTTTCTCGGCACCCGCATGGCGGTGCGGGCTTCCGCTGCCGACACTGGCGGGCACTACGGGTTGATCGAGCAGACGCTGCCGTACGGGTTCGCGCCACCTGCCCATATCCATCATAACGAAGACGAGCAGTTCTACATCCTCGAAGGGCAGATCACCTTTCGTTGCCAGGGACGCGAGTTTGTCGCTGGCCCAGGGACGATTGTCCTGTTGCCGCGGGGTGCGGCGCACAGCTTCCATGTCGACTCCCCAGGCGGGGCGCGACTCCTGCAGCTGACGACCCCCGGCGGCGTCGAGGAGTTTTTTGTGGCGCTTGGTAGCGCGGAACCGCCTACGGATGCGCCAAACTTCGACGAATTGCAGGCGCTGGCGAACCAGTTCCAGATCGAGTTCGTCGGAGATGCCGAAGCGCGTTAGTGGAGTGACGAGTGACCAGTGACCAGTGGCGAGTGATGAGTGGGTTGAACGTCTCGGTCGGTAGTGCGCTTCTCCGATGCAACGAGCTGCCCTGACGCGAGGATGGGCGGTGGGTGGAACACTAGCCCAACGCGGCGCGTTCGGCGCGACGGGCATCGACGCTGCCGAGCTTGTCGACGACCTGCTCTTCCTTCAGCCCCAGCGGGCAGGCGCCGCACATCCGGTCGACTGAAACCTTGTAGATGAGGCAGCAGACGGTGCGAACGTCATAGTCTTCCGTCTCACCGGTTTCCGGGTCTGTCCATACCGCTTCACGCGTCGGCCGGTACAGCGGGTTCGGGCCACCCAGCGCGGGAACATGCTCGCGGCCGAAGGTCGCTGCCCAGTCCTCCTCCCAGGCCGAAGTGCGTTCTTCTGGGTCGACGCGCAGGAGCGTGGTGTAGAACAGCTCCGCTTCGTAAGCGATCTGGCCCCACAGGACTTTCCGCGAAACCCCCGTGAGCGCGTGGAGCGCGTCGATCAGCGGTGTGAACGTTCCATTCCACATGCGCTCCAGTACATACTCTTGCAGGGCTTCGACGGACGCGACCGGCTGGGCGAATTGCCCAACGACCGGCAGGTCGGTGCAGCGCGGCGCGTACACCAGCATGCGTGTTGGGTCGCGCAGGACAATCTGCGCCGGAGAGCCGTTCGGCTGGACGATCAGCAGGTTGTCCAGCGAGGCGTCGAGGCCGATACCCGCGCGGGTCAGCGCCATCTCGACCGGCGGGAGCACGGCATAGCCCAGCTGCCCGAGCCAGTGGACCCCGACGATGCGCTCGTCGGTTGTGCCCAAGCTGCTGCTGAAGCGTGCGAGGGTGGCACGCAACGTGTCGGCGTCGGTGAGCGACGTGCCGGAGACCACTTCGGTGTCCACCGGCGGCGTGAGGTGGACGGCGATCTCGCTGTACCGCTTGCGCAGTGGGGCTGTTGCCTCGTGCAGGATGCGCTGAAGTGCAGCCTGGGCGGGGTTTTCCACGTTGTTCACGCCTACCTGCTTTCCGTGTATCCGCCTGTGTTTTCGCTGATGTGACGTTCAGCCCCACAGCCGTACCTGCGCGGCGTGCCACTCTCCTCTTCCGGGAGACTCTGCGAATGATTCCTACCAAAGATTTATTCGCAGGAACGCGGTATTGTCAAGCACATCCCTGCGTGCCAAAAGCATGCTTCGTCGTTGACAGGCTATCTCCTTGCCCCTGGGTGTCTGGCATGCTACTGTCTGGGCCGACATCCTGAACGTTGACAGTTGGGTCTCCTGCAGCGTGTCTCTGTATCGCAACTGCGGGATACTGGGGCGCGCGGAGGCACACTGCTGTGGACGATCGGCGTTTTGATTCCCTGACCAAGGCCATTGGTCTGCGCACGTCGCGCCGCTCGCTCTTGCGTGGCGCCATTGGGGCGCTGGTGGCCGGCATCGCTGGGGGATTTGGCGCGGCAAACGAGGCGCGAGCTGCTGTCCTCAAGCGTCCGCGCATCTGCATCCAGGCTGGGCAACCGTGCAAGCCCGCCTCTGCTGGCGGGAGTCGTGGCTGTTGCTACAAGTGCAACCCCACGACCGGGCGCTGTTGTGAAACGGTGCGGTACGCCTGCACAGCCGATGCTGACTGTTGCTCCGGCCTGATCTGTCGCGACCCACTCGTGGGGGATGCTGACGCCCAGCGTGCCTGTTTCCAGCCGGGCGCCTTGCCAGCCGGCGCTGAGTGCCGCGCCGGTAGTGAGTGCGCCGCTGGCGGCTGCGCCAACGGGCGCTGCTGCACCCCACAACACGCGGCCTGCAGCGCCAACAGCCAGTGCTGCAGCGGGTTGGTCTGCCGGGGCGGAACCTGCCAGCCACGTGGGAGCGTTGGGCAGGTCTGCGACGAATCGGCCGACTGCCTTGCCGGGCTGGGCTGCCAGGCCGGGACCTGCTGCGGGTTGGCGCAGGCAGCCTGTTCGGCCAACAGTCAGTGTTGCGGTGGCCTTGTCTGCCGTGGTGGGGTGTGCCAGGCGCGTGGGGCGCTGGGCCAGGTCTGCGATGAACCTGCTGACTGCCAGAGCGGCGCCTGCGACCCGGACCGGCGCGCGTGTTGCCAGTCGACTGGCCGTATCTGTAGCGCCAACAGCCAGTGCTGTGCCGGCAGCGTCTGTCGTGGCGGTATCTGCCAGGCCCCCGGCCAGACCGGCCAAGCATGTGACGAACCGGCCGACTGCGCGAACGGCAACTGCGATCCCAACCGGCGCGTGTGCTGCCTGCCGAGCAGCAGCAGTTGCACGAGCAACAGTCAGTGCTGTGGTAGCGATGTCTGCCGCGGCGGTCGTTGCCAGGCGGCCGGAGGACTCGGTGCAACCTGCGATGAAGCGGCCGACTGCGCGACCGGCCTGACCTGCCAGAACGCGACCTGCTGCGCGCAGCAGAACACCGCCTGCACGGCCAACAGCCAGTGCTGCAACGGGCTGGTCTGCCGGGGTGGCGCCTGTCGCCCGCCCGGCGCCGGAGGCGCGGTGTGCGACGAGGACGCCGACTGCGCCAGCGGAACCTGCAACTCCGGGGTTTGCTGTGTTGCCTCCGGCGCTGCGTGCAGCGGGAATACCCAGTGCTGTAACGGGCTCGTCTGTCGTGCTGGAACCTGCCTGCCGCCCGGCGCTGGCGGCGACCCCTGCGACGAGGATGACGATTGCGCCGCCGGCACATGCAACAGCGGCGTTTGCTGTATCGCAACATCCGGCGCATGTACAGCGCCGGAGCAGTGTTGCTCCGGCGACATCTGCCGCGGTGGTGTCTGCCAACCCCCGGGTGGCGCGGGCGAAAGCTGCAACTCGGCGGCCGACTGTGCACGCGGGTTCTCCTGCAACTCCGGTGTCTGCTGTGCCAACGCCAGTACGACCTGCGCCGCGAACAGCGACTGCTGCTCTCCGCTTGTCTGCCGTGGGGATATCTGTGCGGTGCTTGGGGCGCTCGGCGATATCTGCGACACGAGCGACGGCGATGCCGACTGTTCCAGCGGGCTTGCATGCGAAAACGGTACGTGCTGCGGCGGCAGGGCGACGGCCTGCACCGACAACGTCGAGTGCTGTTCCGGTCTGGTCTGCCGTGGTGGGATCTGTCAAGCGGCGGGTGGCCAGGATGACGTGTGCGATGAGGATGCCGATTGCATCTCGGGCTTCCTCTGCGAGGGCCAGCAGTGTTGCGCTGACGAAGGCACCACCTGCACCGATAACACTGACTGCTGCGACGGACTCACCTGCATCAGTGGCGCCTGCGCGGAGCCGTCAGGCATCGGTGGGGCGTGCGACGAGGACGACGACTGCGCGGACGGGCGTCTTTGCGAGAGCTCGACCTGCTGCGCGGCCGAGACGACCGCCTGCACGACTAATAACGATTGCTGTGATGGTCTGTATTGCGACAATCTGGCCTGTGCCGATGTTCCGCCGCCGGTCGCCAACCTGGACCAATACTCCGGTTCTGCTGGCGCACAGCTCAGCGTGTCGGCGGCGGATGGCGTGCTGGCTAACGACACAACGGTGGTCGGATCGCTGAGCGTCACCGCGTTCGATGCGACCAGCACCGAGGGAGGCACAGTGGCGGTGGCAGCCGACGGCAGCTTCACCTACACCCCCGCTGGCGGGTTTACCGGGACGGATGCGTTTACCTACACGGCGAGCGGCCCCGGCGGCAGCGCCGTCGGGAACGTCTCGATCTTTGTGCCGATCGACGAGCCGTTCTGGGGCGAGGTTCGCATGTTCGCGTTCCATTTCGCGCCGCGGAACTGGGCGCACTGCAATGGACAGTTGCTCCCGATCAGCCAGAACACCACGCTGTTCACGTTGCTTGGCACGACCTACGGCGGCGATGGCCGCGTGACATTCGCGCTACCCGACCTGCGCGGGCGCGTGCCGATCAACGCCGGCAACGTGTATACAATCGGTGAGCGTGCGGGTGAAGCGACACACACCCTCATTGCGAGCGAGTTGCCTGCGCACACGCACACCGTCAACGGCACGAGCGCAGCGGCAGACCAGACCAGCCCGGAGGGCAATCTCCCGGCGCAGGCGGCGGCTGAAATCTATAACGGCTCCCTGGCCGCATTGACGAGCTTGGATGCCTCCAGCGTCGCCAGCGCCGGAGGAAGCCAGGCGCACTCGAACATGCAGCCGTTCCTCACCGTGTCATTCTGTATCGCGATGTCCGGCCAGTTCCCACCGCGCTGATACGCGCCGTAGTGGAGGGTGATCCAGCGTGGCAAATCCATATATCGGGGAGATACGGATGTTTGCCGGGACCTTCCCACCGGAAGGTTGGATGTTCTGTGAGGGCCAGTTACTGTCGATCGTCGAGTACCAAGAGTTGTTTCAGCTGATTGGGACAACCTATGGCGGCGATGGCCAGAGGACATTCGGGTTGCCCGACTTGCGCGGACGGCTGCCAATCCATCACGGGCCGGGGTTGGGCCTGCCAACTTACGTCATCGGCGAGATGGGTGGTGTGGAGGAGATCACGCTGACCGAGGCGCAGATCAGCAGCCACACGCACGGCCTCCAGGCATCGACAGCGGCCGCGACGTCGGCGTCACCCGAGGGGAATACCTGGGCTGCGGGGCAATTCAATACCTACGTCGCTGCTCCGGCGAGTGTCGGGCTCGCCACTGCGGCCGTCTCTTCGGCAGGCGAGGGGCAGCCGCATACAAATATGCAACCGTATCTCTGCATCAACTTCATCATCTCATTGTTCGGGGTCTACCCGGCGCCGAACTCCTGAGCGTCAACTGGGAAGGGGGCGCGCGTGTCCGACCCGTTCGTTTCGGAGATCCGCATCTTTGCGTTCAATTACGCCCCGCCGGGCTGGGCGTTTTGCGATGGGGAGAACCTGCCACGCAGCCAGCACCCGAGGCTCTTCAGCCTGATCGGGACAACCTACGGCACAGCGCCCGATGGCTATTTCGCCCTGCCCGACCTGCGCGGTCGCGCCCCGATGCACCCAGGGCAAGGGCCGGGGCTCTCGCCCCACACGCTCGGTGAGGCGGATGGCGTGGAGACGGTAACGCTGGAGGCAGACGAGCTGCCGGTGCACCGGCACACACTCCAGGGATCGACGGCGACGGCAACGGCGAGTGCGCCAGATACGACCCTCGTGCTCGGCGCAACCACAGGCGGCTCGGCCTACCGAGCGACTGGCACAACGGTAGCGATGGGCGATGTCCTAGCGTCAACCGGCGGCGGCCAGCCGCATAACAACATGCAGCCCTACCTCGCCATGAACTTCTGCATCGCACTGGTTGGAGTGACGCCAGTACCGGAGTAGGCGTCGGGCAGCTGCTACACAGGCGTGAGGATGCACTTCAACCTGATCGTTAGCCGAGACGCTGCCCTGCATCAGGAGAAGTGCGCGTCATAACGCATCCCCGCGCCGGATGGCCCACTGGGGACGATGAAGAGGGCAAACAGTCCCAGCTCGTGGTGTTCGAATGCATAGGTGCGTTGGGGCAGTAGCGGCGCGGGTGGGCCGAGGAAGGATAGTTGGAACGGCATTCGGCCGGTTTCGACCGGCTGCTGAGACTCGATCATCTGCACCAGCCGAAACTCGACAACCGCATCGCTGAACCGGATGATGAAGCGATCATCCAGGTACGGGCGAAACAGATCTGCGGTCAGGTCTTCGCGCACGCGACACGACCCCCGAAACGATTACCGGCCGTACTGGAGCGCGCCGTTGGGAAGGCGCTACCCAGTACCTCGTTCATCGGTGCGATCTTATGCGTCTCACACGGTAGCCGCAACGCAGCACCTACTGCATTAACGCACGATGTGACACGCAGTGCTGCCCATCGAGCGCAGGGTATGCCTCACGCGCACCTGGGAGGGCCATCAGTCGCAATCGTCGGCGCTTATGTATACGTGTCGTGCCCGGCATGGTAATCTGTGAGCACACCGTCGCCTGCCTTGAAGCGTTCCTGGTTCGCGATTGGTGCGGGGGTCTGGTTAAGGGGTACCTGATCCAGCTTGTGGAACGGACGCGCAAATGAGTCGTGCTGAGCGACCCAGGCGCTCCGATTCCGGGTCCGAGTGGTCGAGTGCGTCCCGTCGCGAGCGCGATGCGGGCGCGCAGGCGGAGGAAGAAGTCCTTCGCATCGGATGTTCGATGCTGTCGCGGATTCGCATGCGACCGCGCAACCCTGGGGCGATGAGCCTGATGCGGTGCTCGCTGGGGTATGCGCTACAGACGGATGACGATGTTGCCAGGTGCCTGGCCGTCGAAGGGCCGTCAACATGTTGGAAAGCGGCTGCGCCATCCTGGCGGGTTCCGGCCCTCCTGGAGGAGCCGGTACAACACGGTACACCTAGGGAAAACGGGCGCCAGCGCCCGGAGGCCTCTGGGAGTACCCGAGTGGAGCATGGCGAGATGCAACCGCCTGCCGGTGACGAGGTGATCGAGATCGAACTGACCAGCGTTGTCATTATCGTCGACGACGCCTGACACCCTGCCGCGTGGCCCACGGCCGCTGCGGAGCTCGGACGCGGTATCGTTGCGATCGTCAGGGTCTACCAGGGCCGGGGGGTGTTCCCTCCGGCCCTGCTGTTTCCGTCGCTGAGAACCTGCCGTATGATCCACCCGCCCGCACAGGGCGCTGCTCAACAGACGTGGGAGGAGTAGGCATGGCTGACTATCGCGCGAGTGGCGCGCCCCCGGATGTCGCAATTGGGTTTGCGGTAGACGACCCGGTAACCGTTGCCACCGATGCGCTGATCTTGACCGTTCCGCCGGGGGACGCCGCCTGGAATGGCCCGCTGGCCGCTGTCGATACCGCGCTGGGCGGTGCGCTGAAGGCCGCGCTGGCTGATGCTGGTTTCAAAGGGGATACCGGTAAGGCGCAGGTGGTGCCGACCCTCGGCCGCATTCCAGCCAAGCGCATCGTCGCTACCGGCCTGCCGGAAAGCGGGGCCAGCGCCGAGGCGATCCGCAAAGCGTATGGGGCCGCCGCCGCAGCAGCGAAGCGGGCCGGGGCACGTGAAGTCGCCGTCGCTGCCGTGGGCGGTGATGATGTCACCGCCGCCTACCGCGCTGCCGTTGAAGGCGCATTGCTGGCGGTCTACGACTTTCGGAAGTACCGCTTCAGCTCGTCCGACGACACCGGCGCTGGGGTGACGAAGCTCACGTTCCTGACAGAAGCAAGCGAAGCCGCCAATGCTGGGGTTGCGCAGGGGTTTGCTCTCGCGGCGGGGGTGTATCTGGCGCGCGACCTCGTGTTCGAGCCGGGCGAAGCGATCTACCCGGCCAGCATGGCCCAGGTGGCCGCCGACATGGCGCGCGAGAACGAGCTCGACTGCGTCGTCTATGACGAGGTGCAATTGGCGGAAATGGAAGCCGGCGCACTGGTCGCGGTCGGCAAGGGCAGCGAGCACCCAGCCCGGCTGATCCACCTGACGTACACGCCGTCCGGCGAGTCCAAAGGTACGGTTGCGCTGGTCGGCAAAGGCATCACCTTCGATACCGGCGGGCTCAACCTGAAGCCCACCGGCGCGATTGAGACGATGAAGACAGACATGGCCGGCGCCGCTGCCGTCATCGGCGCGATGCGCGCCATTGCCGCCTTGGACCTGCCATTCACCGTGTACGGCATCGTCGCGGCTGCCGAGAACACGCCCAGCGCCACCGCCTTCCGCCCCGGAGATGTACTGCGGGCGATGAACGGCAAGACGATCGAGATCCTCTCAACCGACGCCGAGGGGCGCCTCGTGCTGGCCGATGCCCTCGTTTACGCCGCCCGCAAGGGGGCCGATGAACTGATCGACCTGGCCACCTTGACCGGCGCCAAGACTATCGCGCTCGGCGACGAATCGGTGGCGGTGTTCTCCAACGACGACGCGTTCGCCCAGCGGATCATCGCCGCCTCGAAGGAGGCAGGCGAGCTGTACTGGCAGCTGCCGCTCTGGGACGAGCTGAAGGGCCAGATCAAGAGCGAGATCGCCGACATGAAGAACACCGGCGGCCGGCCAGGCGGCGCAATCACCGCCGCGCTGCTGATCGCCGAATTCACTGAAGGCAAGCCCTGGGTGCACCTCGATATCGCTGGCGCCGCCTGGACCAGCAAGGAGCGCCCGTACACCCCGAAGGGGGCCGTCGGCATTGGCGTGCGCACCCTGGTGAACTACCTGGAAGCGAAGGCCGCAGAGTAGCGGTTTGCCCCTCAACCTCCGTCCCCCTTCTCCCGTCGCCACGGGAGAAGGGGAGCCTGGTGGCGTTACCTGCTGTGCAGGCCGGGCGAGCGACAGGCTCAACCCCCATGATGTGGACGCTGTATGTTCGGTGAGGGTGCGCAAGGAGATGCAGCACTCCCTGCGCTTGTGCCCTTCTGGATACGGCAGTACCCTGTTTGTGGTCTTCGTCGGTGCGTGGGGAGCGGAAACGGGCAGTTCAGTACCCCGTATGGGATTGCCGTCGATGTCGTGTATGTTACCGACATCGGCAACGATCGCATCCAGACGTTTACGCTGGACCAGTGACAAGGTTCCCAGTCCCCGCGGATGACGCAACCGACGCTCCACATTCGTCTATTCGGCGCGTTCGAGTTGCGCTTGGGGGCAACCCCAGTGGCGCTCGAATCAGTCCGCGCTGTTTCGCTGCTGGCCTATGTGCTGCTGCGGCGTGATATCAGCCACAGCCGGCGGAGTGTTGCGTTCCAACTCTGGCCCGATTCGAGCGATGCGCAGGCGCAAACAAACCTGCGCCACGTGTTGCACACCCTGCGCCGCAGTCTCCCTGAAGGGTACCTTGAGCTGACCGGTCGTACCTTGCGCTGGAACCCAACAGCCGCATGGACGCTGGACGTTGCCGAGTTCGATGCAGCGCTGGAGCGTGCCAAGCGGGGGAATGCCGTCGCCGAGCTGCGCACCGCGCTGGCGCAGTATCGTGCCGAACTGCTGGAGGGGGTCTACGACGAGTGGTTGCTGCCGTTGCGAGACGAGTATCGCAGCCGCTACTTGGCTGCCCTCGCGCAGCTGGCGACCGTGTTGCTGGAGCAGGGCGCGTATGCTGATGCACTGGGTGTGGCGGAACGCCTCCTGCACCAGGACCCATTGGACGAAGTGACGTGGCGCCTGTTGATGCGCTTGCACGATCGCCAGGGCGACCGGGCACGAGCGCTCCGCGCCTATCACGCCTGTGTCACGACGTTGGAACGCGAGCTCGGCGTTGAACCGGGACGCGAAACCAAAGAGCTGTACGCGAACTTGCTCACGTCGGAAGCATCTGCTCCTGTAGCGCGAGCCGCAATGACGGACGTTCTGGAACAGGCGCCGATGGTAGGTAGAGAGACGGAGTTCGCTCGCCTCGTCACGGCGTGGGAGCAGAGCGAGCGCGGCCGGGCGAGGTGTCTGTTCCTCAGTGGTGAGGCGGGAAGTGGGAAGACGCGCCTGGTTGAGGAACTGGTCGCCTGGGCGAGCCAACGGGGCGCGTTGACAGCAGTTGGGCGCGCATATGCAGCCGAAGGCGCGTTGGCCTATGGCCCGGTCGTCGCCTGGCTGCGCACCGAAGGGCTGCGGGAGACGTGCCGGCGGTTGCCGGAAGATGTCCGGCACATCCTCAGCCGGTTAGTTCCCGAACTGGCCGTTGCTGGAGTACAGCCCCTACCGGAGACGACCGCCGATGACCAGCGTCGCCGGCTCTACGATGCGTTCGTCCAGGCGCTTACCCAGCCAGAGCGCCCTGTGCTGCTGGTTGTTGACGACCTGCACTGGAGCGACCGCGAAACATTGGGGTTCCTGCACTACCTGGTCCGCACCGTCTCGCAGTCGCGACTCCTCCTGGTCATGATCGCCCGCAGTGAGGAGCTGGATTCGCAACCGGCAGTTGTTGAACTGCTGCACGGGTTGCGGGCGCTGGACCGTTTGGACGAACTGGAGCTTGCCCCACTCTCGCTCGCTGACACACTGGTATTGGCGGAGCGTATTTCGGGCCGAACAATTGCCGACGACGAAGGTGTGAGTCTGTTTGCCACGACCGAAGGCAACCCGCTGTTCATTGTCGAATCGCTGCGGTCGGGCTGGCGACCCGGCGGCGAACACCCCTCGCTGCCGCCACGGGTGCAAGCGGCGATCGAATCGCGCTTGGGGCAAGTCTCGGCAGAAGCGCGTGACCTCGCCGGGGTAGCGGCAACGATTGGCCGGGCGTTCAACACCGACGTGCTACGTGCAGCTGCCGGAGCCGACGAAGACGAGCTGGTGCGCGCGCTCGACGAGCTGTGGCGACGGCGGATCATCCGTGAGCAGGATGGTGATGCCTACGACTTCAGCCATCCGCTGATCCTCGAAGCGGCCTACCGGTCCGCTGGGCCGGCCCAGCGCCGCCAGCGACACGCGCGCGTTGCTCGCGCTCTCGAGCGCGTCTACGCCGCTGACCCGCAGCCGGTGAGTGGGCAGATTGCGGCACAGTATGACCGGGCAGCGCAATACGAGCAGGCGGTTGTCTGGTATGGCCGGGCGGCTGATGCAGCCTTGCGCGTGTATGCCCATGCCGATGCAGTGCACGCGCTGGAACGCGCTCTGGCATTGTTGCGTGCGCATCCGCAAATTCCGCAGCGCGCCGAACGGGAACTAGCCCTGCTGACGGTGCTACCGGGGCCGTTGCTCGGGGTCGCGGGGTACAGTTCAGAGCGGCTAACAGCAGCCCAAACGCGCGCGTTGGAACTGGCCGATGCGTTAGGCCGTGACCCGGACCCGCCGTTGCTGCGCTCGCTTGGGTT
>QEUZ01000107.1 GCA_003577355.1 Chloroflexota bacterium
AAGCTCGGCGCCGGAGGATTGAAGCAGATCATCGAAGTCTCGCTGACTGATGAGGAGCGCGCTGCGCTGCACACGTCAGCCGGAGCGGTGCGGTCGCTGGTTGATGCGATGGCGGCGCTTTCCTGATCCACGTATCCGCTGTCGAGCTGGAGAGGCGTGATCGTGAGTGATGCGTCCCGCCTGACGTTCGGCGGTACGCCGATGAACGTTGACGACGCGCTTCTGCGCATGCTCGCTGCGGTACACCCGCTACCAGCGGAACAGGTCGCGCTGCATGCCGCCGTGGGGCGCGTGTCAGCGCAGGATATCAGCGCGCCGTTTGACCTGCCGCCATTCACGAACTCGGCGATGGATGGCTTCGCCATAGCCTCAAGTTCGGCTGTCCTCGGCGGCAGGACGACGCTGCAGGTGATCGGCGCCATCACAGCTGGTGATGCAACGACGGCGTTGGTGCGTCCTGGTCAAGCTGTGCGGATCATGACCGGGGCGCCACTGCCACCTGGCACTGATGCTGTCGTGCGCCTGGAGGAAACGGACGTCCATCGCGACGACAGTGGAGCATTGCACGTTTCATTCGACCGGCACGTTCCGGCGGGACTGAACGTCCGCTTGGCCGGTGAATCGATTTCCCGTGGGGAGACGATCGTTCGGGCCGGGACGGCCGTCGGTGCACCGGAGGTTGCCGATCTTGCAGCGTTTGGCCTGACCCACGTGCGTGTCCATCGGCAGCCCAAGGTCGTCATCTTGTCCACAGGCAACGAGCTTGTGGCGCCCGGGACGCAGCGCCAGACATGGCAGGTGTTCGACACGAACACTGCACTGCTGCAGGTGTTGATACAGCAGGCTGGTGGGGTGGCCGAGGCTGTCGGGATTGCGCGGGATACTCCTGAGGAGATTCTCTCGCGGCTCATGCATGACCCTGTTCCCGATCTGATTATCACGACCGGCGGCGTATCCGTTGGCGATTTTGATGTTGTCAAGGATGTCCTCATACGAGAAGGAACGCTTGAGATTTGGAGGGTCCGGATGAAGCCGGGGCGCCCGGTTGCGTTCGGACGGCTGCGCGCGGCGCCGGTTCTTGGCTTGCCAGGGAACCCGCACGCCGCACATATTACCTTTCTCCAGTTTGGCCGACCGCTCATCCGCCGGTTGCTCGGGTTTGCCAACCCACGGTTGCCGGTCATGACCGCGGTTGTGAATGAGGCAATCGAAAATGCTGGTGGACGGCGGTTGTTTGTCCCTGGGAACCTGTCGCTACACGAACAACCGGCGCGTGTCACTCCACTTGGACAGCGAAGCCAGCGTAACCGACGACAACGAATGAACTGCCTGATCGACGTGCCGGAAGATGTGGCGTTCGTAGAAGAAGGATCCGCAGTCGTCGTGCAGGTACTTGACGAAGTCATGTATCCGTGCGGTTGATGCAGTAGTTCGTATCCGCCGGTGGGGGAACACTTCATGATACCCGACAGAATCGTGCTCATTGGCCCAAGTGGGTCAGGCAAGTCGAGCCTGGCGCAGCGTCTCGCTGAACACTATGGATACGACGTCGTCGATGTCGATGCTGCGATTATGGAACGAACCGGCATGGCCATTGGGCAGATTTTCGCGAGGTTTGGCGAACCTGCGTTTCGCGCGCTGGAGGCTGAGGAGATCGCCAAACTGGAAGCACGCGAGCGGGTCGTCATCGCCACTGGCGGAGGGGCGGTGCTCGACCAGCGAAACTGGGTGCATTGGCGCCCTCGCAGCATCGTCCTGGGGCTGACTGCAACACCGGAGGTATTGATCGAACGCGTCCGCGTGCAAGCTGAGCGCGATGGGGACGTTGCAGAACGGCCGTTGCTCCTCGGGAACGCCGTGGCACGTATGCAGAACATGCTGGTTGAGCGCGGGCCCTTCTACGCTGCCGCGGATGCAACCATCGACACCACCGACCAAGACCTTGCTGCCGTCTTTTCACAGGCTGTGGCTGTCATTGAGCGTGCCCTGGGGGAGGGACGCTGTCCGAGGCTCAGCCTGGGTGTCGGCGGAGAGCGCTCCGATATCTACGTGCGCCGCGATGCGCGCTCATCAATTCCGGCTCTCATTGCCCAGCGGTGGCCCAAAGCGCGGCGCGCCTGGTTGCTGAGCGATGACCACGTTGCCAGCACGTGGCTGGAAGCGTTGCGGGCGGACCTCGCCGACGCTGGCATCGACGCTCGGGCGCTCGTCGTTCCGGCAGGCGAATCATCAAAGAGCATGGCGCAGGCAGCCAGGGTCGTTGACGAGATCACGCTCGGCGGTGCAAGCCGGCGTGATGTCGTTGTTGCGCTCGGCGGCGGTGTTGTCGGCGATCTCGCTGGTTTCGTCGCGGCGATTGCGCTGCGAGGGTTGCCGCTGGTGCAGGTTCCGACATCGTTGCTGGCAATGGTCGATTCCAGCGTTGGCGGAAAGACAGGGGTCAACAACCCAGCTGGCAAGAACATGATCGGTGTCTTCAATCAACCCGGCATCGTCGTCGTTGACCCAGCATTTCTCATGACCTTGCCTCGCGAAGAATACCGCTCTGGCATGGCCGAAGTGATCAAGCACTCGTTTATCCAACCAGCAACCCCTCGGGGCGGACAGCAGTTGGCAGAACTGCTCGATGCGGCAACCAGCCTCGATCCAATTGCCGGTGTCGCGTTGGAAGACGTGCTCGCTGAGAATATCGCGATCAAACATTCGGTTGTGCGCGCGGATCCACAGGAGCGTGGCTTGCGCATGATCCTGAACTTCGGACATACAGCGGGCCACGCGATCGAAGCGGATGGCTACCGTTATCGCCACGGTGAAGCGGTCGCGCTCGGAATGCTCGTGGCTGCTGCCATTGCCGAGCGAATGGGCGCCGTTCCGGCAGGCTGGGGGAGGCGCCTCGAACGACTGCTGGTGCGGGCGGGACTACCGACGCGCCTCGAAGGAGATAGCGCCGAGATCCTCGCCGCGATGACACGCGACAAGAAGGCCGTCGAAGGGAAACTCACGTGGATACTGCCCGTGGAAGCTGGGGGAGTTGAGATCGTATCGGGCGTGCCGCTGGAGTTTGTCCCGGAGGCGTTACGATCGGTTGGGGCGCGATGAAGCGAGCGAAGCAATTGCGCTCGGCTGTGCTATAGTGATTGATCGTTCATGGGCGTCTTGCGGGTGTCGATGCACGTTGCCCATGCGGTTGACACAGCGTGTTGAGACGGTAGGAAGACAATTCTGTGAGTATCCTCCTCTCAGGTTCGCTGGCGTTCGACCACATCATGGTGTTCCCTGGTCACTTTGAGGACCATATCCTGCCGGACAAGATCCACATTCTCAACGTTTCGTTCCTCGTGGATTCGCTCGACCGCTTGCGCGGTGGAGTTGCTGGGAACATTGCGTATAACCTGGCGCTCCTCCACGAACCATGTCGGATCGTCGCGACAGTTGGGGAAGATTTCTCAACGTACCGCGAGGTTCTCGGGGCCATGGGAATTGATGTCTCGCCGATCAGCGTTGTGCCCGGCGAGCTGACAGCCAGCGCGTTCATTACGACTGATCGCTCTGATAACCAGATTACCGGCTTCTACCCCGGCGCAATGCGCAGGGCAGGTGACCTGAGCGTGACGCCACACCTGTCTGGTATCCGTATGGCGGTTGTATCGCCAACTGAACCGAGCGCCATGGCACGCCACGTGCGTGAGCTGACTGCGGCGCGCTGCCCATACATGTATGACCCAGGCCAACAGATTATCGCCCTCTCGCCGGCTGCCCTCATCGAAGGCATGGACGGCGCGAGCATCCTGGTCGGAAACGACTACGAGTTTGCGATGATCGCCGAGAAGACTGGTATGTCGCGGGATGACCTGGAACGGGTGTGTCCAATTGTGGCGATCACCTACGGTGAGCTTGGGTCGCGTATCTTCTGTGACGGTGTGGCATATCACATTCCAGCGGTGCGTCCGCATGAGGTGGTTGATCCCACTGGCGCTGGCGACGGGTATCGTGCCGGCTTGTTGGTTGGGCTGGGAGCAGGCTTGCCCGTCAACATAGCAGGGCAGCTCGGCTCGCTGGCTGCAACATATGTTGTTGAAAGTAAGGGAACGCAGGGACACGCATATACCTTGCCCGAGTTCGCTGAACGTTTTGCGCGGGAGTTCCCACAGTCGATCGATGCTGTTCGAGACGTGCTGGAGCGCGCCCCGCTTGTTCGCTCGGAATGATGGAAACGGGGGAAGCAGAGTATGGCAGGCGTAGAGCAACTGCGGTACGACATCGCCGATCGATCGCTCGCCGATGATGGCCGAAGGCGCATTGCCTGGGCTGCGCGTGAAATGCCAGTCATTCGACTCATACGCGAACGCTTTGAGCAAGAGCAGCCACTCGCGGGTATGCGGATCGTCGCCTGCGTGCATGTGACGACGGAGACAGCGAACTTGGCGCTGACGCTGCGAGCTGGCGGAGCGGAGGCAATCATCTGTGCCAGCAACCCACTATCGACGCAGGACGATGTCGCCGCAGCGCTGGTCGATGAGGGTATCGCTGTGTTCGCGATCAAGGGCGAAGATTCAACGACCTACTATCGCCACATCCACGCTGCGCTCGACCACCAACCAAACATTGTCATTGACGATGGCGCCGATGTCGTCAGCACGATTCATCGGGACCGTCGTGACGCGCTGAACACCATGATCGGCGCAACCGAAGAGACCACCACCGGCGTGGTGCGGATGCGCGCGATGGAGCGCGAGGGGATCCTCGCGTTTCCGGTCATCGCGGTGAATGATGCAGAAACCAAGCATTTCTTCGACAACCGGTACGGCACGGGGCAATCCACCCTCGACGGCATCTTGCGCTCGACCAACATCCTCCTGGCCGGAAAGGTCGTCGTCGTAGCAGGATATGGTTGGTGTGGCAAGGGCATTGCAATGCGCGCCAAAGGCATGGGTGCACGAGTGATCGTGACGGAGGTGAACCCGACCCGTGCACTTGAAGCGGCCATGGACGGCTTCGCAGTGACGACGATGGCACGCGCTTCGGCGATCGGCGACCTGTTCGTCACCGTCACCGGAAACATCAACGTAATCGACAGTGACGACTTCGGGCGTATGAAGGACGGCGCTATCGTCGCCAACTCCGGTCACTTCAACTCGGAGATCAATATGGCGGCTTTGGCGGAGATGGCTGGAGAAGGCCGGAGAATATTGCGCCCCTTTGTCGAGGAATATCAGGTTGCAGCCGACAGACGGATCGTCGTGCTTGGCGACGGGCGCCTGATCAACTTGGCCGCCGCGGAGGGGCACCCGGCAAGCGTGATGGACATGTCGTTCGCCAACCAGGCGCTCGCCTGTTCGTATCTTGTTGCCTCCGCGCACGAGCTCGAGAAGCGTGTCTACCTCGTGCCGACAGAAATCGACCAGCAGATCGCCCGATTGAAGTTACATAGCATGGGGATTGAGATCGACGAATTGACCGATGAACAGATGGTGTACATGAGCTCGTGGGAGCAAGGCACCTGAGGTCACAGCTTCCAACCGGAGTTTGATGCGGGAGAATAGGAATACATGCCCACGTCGTTCATGCGTTCCAAGCAGACGTTCTTGACATCGGAATCGGTCACTGAAGGACATCCTGACAAGCTCTGTGACCAGGTATCGGATGCGGTGCTTGACGCCATCATCAAAGATGACCCGAATGCACGTGTCGCCTGCGAGACTGCAACGACGACAGGGCTGGTGCTCGTCTTTGGAGAGATCTCCACGACAACCTACGTCGATATTCCGACGATCGCGCGCAATGTCATCCGCGACGCTGGGTACACCGATGCTGCCTTCGGCCTAGATGCGGACAGCTGCGGCGTCGTAACGTCGATCAAGGAGCAGTCGCGTGATATTTCAGCCGGCGTGGAAGCGTCGATTGAAGTGCGCGGCGGCGGCGGCGACGCGCGTGACCGCATCGGCGCGGGCGACCAAGGCATGATGATCGGCTTCGCCTGTGACGAGACGCCGGAATACATGCCGTTGCCAATCAAGCTGGCGCACGATCTGTGCAGGCGCCTGTCCTCGGCACGGCGCAATGGGCTGTTGCCGTTCCTTCGACCGGACGGTAAGAGCCAGGTCACCGTCGAATACGAGCATGGCGTACCGAAGCGCGTCGCGACCGTACTCGTTTCGACGCAGCACGACGCTGAGACGTCCAATGCCGAGGTCCGTGATGGAGTCATCACCGAAGTCATCGAAGCGGTCATTCCGAACCACTTGCTTGATGGGCGCACCAAGTACTTGGTCAACCCGAGCGGACGCTTCGTAACTGGTGGTCCGATGGGTGATGCGGGCCTCACCGGCCGCAAGATTATCGTCGACACGTATGGCGGCATCGCGCGTCATGGAGGCGGAGCATTTTCGGGTAAGGATCCGACAAAGGTCGACCGCTCTGGCGCGTACGCTGCGCGGCACTTGGCCAAGAATGTCGTGGCCGCTGGCCTTGCCAAACGTTGTGAAGTGCAGGTGTCGTATGCCATCGGTGTGGCTCGGCCGCTGTCACTCCACGTTGAGACATTCGGAACCGGCGCAGTCGATGATGACACATTGATCACGATCATCAATCGAACGTTTGACCTGCGGCCGCTCGCGATTATCGAAGACCTCGATCTATTGCGTCCGATCTACCGCCAGACCGCGACGTTCGGGCATTTCGGGCGCACAGACATTGACGTGCCGTGGGAACGAACCGATCGGGTCGATGCGCTGCGAGAGGCTGCCGGGGCTATCCGGCTAGACTAGCGCCTGGTTGGTCATGGAAACACGACGTGATGTTGCGCTGGTGACGGGTGCGACTGGGTTCGCAGGCACGCACCTGATGCGCGAGCTGGAGCGCACGACGTCGTGGGACCTCGTCGGGCTGTCGCAGCGCGCTCGTCCGGCGTCTGGGCGGGCGACGCTTCTGACGTGCGATCTCCTTGATGCTGATCTGGTGCGGCGAGTCTTCGAGCGGTGGCGCCCGACCATCGTCGTGCACCTCGCTGCACAAACCTACGTCCCCAAGTCGTTCGCCTCTCCAGCTGCGACGCTCACCAACAACATCCTCGCGCAGTTGCATGTCCTCGAAGCATGCCGGGCGCTGGATAATGCTCCGCTCGTGTTGGTGGTTGGCTCCTCCGAGGAGTACGGCCACGTCAGGCCGGACGAGCTGCCGATTACTGAACGTCAACCATTCCGGCCTGGGAACCCGTATGCGGTTTCCAAGGTGACGCAGGATATGCTCGGGCTCCAGTACTTTCTCGCGCATGGTTTGCGAGTTGTCCGTGTGCGGCCGTTCAACCACTGTGGGCCGGGACAGAGCGACCGTTTCGTCCTCGCGAACTTTGCCCGCCAGGTCGTTGAGGCCGAGTTGGAGCGTATTGAACCGGTGATCCTGACCGGCGACTTATCTGCCGAACGCGACTTTCTGGATGTGCGTGATGTCGCCCGCGCGTATCGCCTCGCGATTGAACACGGCGTTCCCGGTGAGGTGTACAACATCGCGTCGGGGCGTTCCTACGCAATCGGCACGCTGCTTGACAAGCTCATCGCATTGGGTGCGGCGCCGGTAACGGTGAAGACCGATCCCACCCGCCTGCGTCCGTCGGACACGCCGCGCGTCGTCGGGGACGCATCGGCGTTTCGACAGGCGACTGGCTGGGAACCTGCGATTAGTATCGACCAATCGTTGCACGATATCGTTGCCGACTGGCGGGCACGACTGGCAGCCCCACACAGCGCAATGGCGTAGCCGCTCCAGCTCAACCATCGACTGGAGCAAGCCCACGCTCGGCGCACGCGAGCATTACGATGTGTGCAAGAGCATCGAGCAGACGCTCGCCCTCGTCGACAGTCGCCGCTGCCGGGTCGCCGAAGTAGGCATCGGTTGCACCAGCTTCGGCGAATGACCTGGCTCCAGCGCGCAGTTGCGCGGGCAGGTCGATCCATACCGACGGGAGTGTCCTGCGGATACCGTCGCGAACCGCGGAAGGTCGCGCAGCCATGATAATCGCTGTCTCATAGTTGCCTGCGTGCCGTGCGCCAGCGCGAAACTCCGCGCTCAGATGCGCCGCGTAGGGCTCTTCGCGCTGGTCAGGAAACAGCACCGGGCGTGCAGCATGCGACTCAGCCGCAGCGCAGGCTGCGCGTACGCGCGCGACGTGCTCCGGCTCGAGGTGTGCGTTGCAAATGACGATGGCGCGGCACCCCGCCTCCAGGTGGTTGATGAGCACGCTCCTGAGATGTGCTTCGAATGCAGCGGGGTCGACCGGCGATGTGCCGGCGAACGAGCGTCCCACGAACGAGACGCCATACCACACGGGCGGGAGCACGAGCGCTGGTACGTTGGAGCTGAGTAGTCGTCGCGCTGCACGCCGAGCTGTCGCATCGGCAATGATCACATCGCTATCCAGTGGCAAGTGCGGGCCATGCGCTTCGATCGCACCGATGGGGAGCAGCCCGACCGGCTGCAGTGCGAGCGCGGCGGCTGCCTCACGCCACGTCATCTCTGTGAGAATGATGGACGGTTCACGCCACGACATAATGGGTACCTCGGGTGCGTCATGCGATACAGTTACCGTCTGGAGCCAGTGTTATCGAGCCAAGTGCGTGTCTCCAAGTCACTGACAATTGGTGGTGGTAGTGGATAGGTGCGCGGGTGCGACGGTTGCTTGGCCGCTATGTTGTCGGTCTGCGGCTCAGTTTCAATGTGGCAACGGCGTATCTGCCGTGGGAGCTGATCGATCAACCCGACCCGGTAGTGCGGGTAAGCGAGAACCACGTTGCGTCAGGATTCGATCCACGGGAAGTGATCCCAATTGACGGTAGGGTCGCGATCATCACGGTGCCACACGCAACCATGCAAGCGGATAGTGTGTCGCTGATTTCGCTCAACTGAGCGGTAAATACACGCGCGCGCACCAGCGTGTCACCGAGCCCTCGTCGCCGGCGCCAGGCGCAGCGTTCCACACGCCCGGCGCCAACGATGTCGTTCAGGCAGTGGCAAACGAGAAGGGCATCCCCGCTGTCTGTTGTTCCAATGACAACATGCGAGAAAGTATGCGCTGCATTGCCATGACGTGGCTGCACGTGCCCATGCCTTGGGCCTCAAAGAAGTGGCAATTGCAGGTAAATGAATCGCCTTCGAGGGTAACGACGTGGTCGTCGTTCTCACCGCGGAAGCGCACCTCAAAGCGCTCAAACCGGATGCGCTCGGGCTCTTCCGCGTAACGACGCGCCTTCTCGATCTTGCTCACCATCGCCGAGTTCACAGGCGGTTCTCCTCTCGCCGGTACTCGCGATTGCCCGCCCATCGCGGGCACTGTTGATCGCGGCGCGTGTGGAGCGGCGCAAGTCGCGCTGAACGGCGTCATGCGGAGACGAAAAAGCACCGCGGCGAGATGCCCGGTGCTGTGTCTCGGACCCGTTTCCCTCGCGGTTGCCCGTTCATTTCGGGCCTGCCTTCCGTGGCGCACACGATTGTTGTGTTTTAGTGTAGCAGAGCCAGCTCGGAGAATGGCCCAACCTGGGGTCCTGCATTTTCCGGGACTTTGTACATTCGGCACGCGTGCATCTAGCGGTAGGTCGAGGTGGCAGGTCATGCTGAGTGGTGCTGTGCTGACTGGCGGGTTAAGCCGGCGCATGGGCTACGATAAAGCATTGCTTCGTGTTGCGGGCGAAACCATCCTGGCGAGAACGTTGCGAGTGCTAGCGGCAGTGTGCGATGACATCACGATCATCGGCGACCGGCCAGAGTATCACGCATACGGTGTCCCGGTACACCGCGACCGGTGGCCCAGCGGTGGCCCCCTCGGCGGAATTGCAACTGCCTTGTCGCTTGCGGAACATGCCTACGTGCTGTGTTTGGCGTGCGACATGCCGTTTGTTTCGCGCGCGCTGCTGCGGGCGATGGCGGCGTTGCCACAGGACTACGATGTCCTCGTACCGCGCAGCGGTGGGGCGATGGAAGCGGAGCGGCTCCACCCGTTGCATGCCATCTATGCGCGCAGGGTTGGGCCGGTGTTGGAACGGCAGGTCGAAGCTGGGAACCTGCGGATCGCCAATGCTCTGGCGCTTTTGGAGGTACGCCACCTGGATGAAGCGTGGCTACGCATCCACGACCCGGACTTGCGCTCAATCGTGAACGTGAACACGGCACACGACCGTATCCGCTTCGGATTAGAGTTGCCTTGATCTGTGACCGAAGCGCCGCTCTCTACTAGACTACAGTCAACACTGGCGCAGGGCCGATATCTGCGTGGGCGGACGGTGTGAGGGTGTGAGACAGTGACGACCCAGCCAAGCGGGATCGTAACACTCATGAGCGACCTCGGAACGGTCGATGGGTATGCTGCCGCGCTGAAGGGCGCGATCCTCAACGCCGTGCCGCGGCCAATTCTCATCGACATAACGCATCATATCCCGAACCGCGACGTGACTGAAGCGGCTTTCCAACTGGCGGTTGTGTTCCCGGTCTTTCCAGCCGGGACAGTACACCTGGTGGTCGTCGACTCCGCCACAGCGGGGAACACGCGCGGGGTGTGTGTCGAAATTGGCGGGCACTTCTTTGTGGCCCCCGACAATGGAGTGCTAACGCTTGCGATGGCGAACACAGATCCTGAGCGGGCGGTTGCGCTCGACCGAGACGAGTTCAGGCGGCCCGGCTCGGTCGGGTCGTTTGAAGCGCGCGATCTGTTCGCTCCGGTGGCGGGCGCGTTAGCATCCGGTTCTGCCCCCTTTGAGTCGCTTGGGACGCCTCTTGACACAACTGCGCTCTTCAAGCTTCCGTGGACCGCGGTTGTGGATGCTCCGGGGCGGGTCCATGCGCCAGTGGTTTCGGTGGACCGGCACGGCAACTGCCGCACATTGATTACGCGGCAGCACCTACAGGGGGACCTTTCGCGAATGCTGGTGCGGTGCGGAGATGTGCTGGTGCGAGGAATTCATGAATCGTATGCGGACGTCGCGGTCGGAAAGACCTTGGCGCTTTTCGGTAGCCACGGCGGCCTGGAGCTGGCTGTCCGTGGAGGCAGCGCGGCGGCATCTTGGGAGTTGCAGCGAGGCGATGTGGTCGTCGTCAGCCGTGAAGATGTGGAATGAGCGTCGTCATCTGCTGCTGATATACTGGCGGTCGCCAACACGCGCGCAGGCAGACATTTGATTGGCACGAGGGTGAGCAAGTCAACAAAGACGAAGAGCAACCGTTCCATTTCGCGAGCTGAACTGAAGGCGTACCAGATGCGACGCGCCGACGAAGCGCGTCGTGTTGCAGCGCCGCAAGTGCAGGCGGATATCATGTCGTCGGCGATCGTCCGGCATGCTTACACATTGTCGCGTGACGAGGAGTTTGCAGTTATTCGCTCTGACTTGCGGCGGTTATTGAAGATCATGGCGTTCTTAACTGTGGTGCTGTTCATCGCAGCGATTTTCTTGCGGTAAGCCACCACCAGTTCTCATGCAGACGGGCGCGGCATGTGCCGCGCCCGTCTGCGTTGTTGCACAAGTCCCTG
>QEUZ01000108.1 GCA_003577355.1 Chloroflexota bacterium
AACTGGATTGGCCTGCAAATCAACGTCTCGCGCCCGCCGTGGGATAACAAGGATGCCCGCCTGGCGGTCGCCAAGGCGATCGACAAGCAGGACTACATCGACACGGTGCTCTTCGGGCTCGGCACGGTCGGTGGGCCGATCGCCCCTGCGTTCGGTTGGTGTTACATTCCACCGGATCAAATCGAGGGCACCCCACAGGCGTACGACCTCGACGCAGCGAAGGCGCTTGCTGAATCATCCGGCATCGTTGGGTCGAAGCCGGTGCAAATTGCTCCGGCCGATGACGATCGCGGCGCGCAAGTCATCAAGAACATGCTGGCCAAGATCGGTGTGGAGGTCCAGATCGACCTGTTGCAGGATGCCGCACTCAGTGACCGCTGGACTGCCGGCGACTACGACTTTGAAATCAACGGCAGCGTCGTCGATGCCGACCCGGATGATAATGACTTCAACTTCTTCTCGACCGGCGGCCCGTGGAACACCGGCAAGTGGGAAAATGCACGCGCGCACGAGATCCTGCTGGCGACGCGCGCGACCGCGAACCAGGACGAGCGCGCTGAACTATTCCGCGAGCTGCAGCAGCTACTCCATGAAGAAGCGCCGTTCGCATTCCTCTACACTGCGCCGGATATCACCGGGTTCCAGAATTACGTCAAGGGATACAAGGCCATCCCTGAAATGCGCTATCTCGAGTTCGTCTGGCTCGACAAGTAGGGTTTGTGAGGCCACGGGGGCTGAGCCTGCTGCCGGCCCCCTTGGCGTCCCGCCCTCCCGGGGAGGGGCTGCGCCATGACGCAGTACATCATCCGGCGGTTTATCCACGCGATCTTCATCGTGTGGGGTTGTGCGACGATCGTCTTCTTCATGTTGCGTGCCGTGCCTGGGGACCCGGTAGCGGTCATGCTTGGGCCGGAATACACGCCGGAGGCCGCGGCGCAGTTGCGCAAGAACCTCGGGTTGGATCGTCCGATCTATGTCCAGTACGCGAAGTGGTTCGGCAATATTGCCCGGGGCGACCTCGGCAAATCGATCACGACCAGTCAACCAGTGACGACGATCATCCGCAACGCGCTGTCGAAGACGTTGAGCATCACCCTGTTCGCGTTCCTGATCGGGATCATCATTGCGGTGCCAATCGGTACGTTGGCGGCGCTCAAGCGCGGGACTGCGTTCGACCATATCGCCAGCATCTCGACCTTTGTTGGGATCAGCCTTCCCGCCTTCTGGTTTGGGATTGTCTTCATCCTCATCTTCGCGGTGAAGCTTGGCTGGCTGCCATCGCTTGGCTATGTGCCGATTTCTGAAGGAGTCTGGCCATGGTTCAAGCACCTGATCCTGCCGGGTATGGCCGCCGGCGTTGGCGAGGCAGCAATCCTGATGCGCTTCGTCCGCGCTGGGATGTTGGAAGTACTCGGCAGCGACTACGTGCGCACTGCGCGGGCAAAGGGCCTGCGCGAGCGCAGCGTGATCATCCGCCACGCGTTGCGCAACGCGCTGACGCCAGTCGTCACCGTCGCCGGCCTCTCGCTTGCGGCGTTGATCGGCGGCCTGGTGATTACGGAGACGGTCTTCTCGATCCGTGGCATGGGCCGGGTCCTGGTCAACGCTATCTTCGACAAGGATTACCCAGTCATTCAGGGCGGTATCCTGCTGATCGCGTTCGTCTTCGTGATGGCCAACCTCATCGTCGATATTCTGTACTCGTTCCTGGATCCGAGGGTGCGCTATGGCTGAACAGCATGTTGCTCGTGGCGCTGCGGCGGGAGAGCTTGCCGGCGCCCAGGCAGCCGACCGGCTTACCGAGCTCGCCGAAGAACGCCGAGAAGCACAGGGGAACCGCTTCTGGCGCCGCTTGAAGGCGGAGAAGAAGGCATTCCTCGGCTTGTTCTTCGTCGGGTTCCTGGCGCTAATCGCCGTGTTCGGGCCGTATCTCGCGCCGTATGACCCGCGCGCGGATGATTTCAACCTGCTCGAAGGCCCGAGCCTGCGCCATCCGATGGGCACCGACTCGTTCGGGCGCGACCTGTTCAGCCGCGTGCTGGTCGGAACACGCGTCTCGTTCGTCGTTGGCGTTGTCGCGGCGCTCATCTCAATGGTCGTCGGCGTCACCATCGGCGTCGTCGCGGGCTACTACCGCGGCTGGGTTGATTCGGTCCTGATGCGCTTCATCGACATGCTCTGGGCGTTTCCTGGCATCATCCTGGCGATGGCGTTGGTTGCCATCTATGGGGCCGGTATGAAGAACGTGATCCTTGCGATCGCCGTTGCGAACGTGATCGCGTTCTCACGTATCGTGCGTGGTCAGGTGCTCAGCCTGCGTGAGGATGACTTCACAACCGCAGCGCGCGCAATCGGCGTGCGCGATGGCCGGATCATGCTGCGCCATATCCTGCCCAATGTCTCAGCGCCGATCATTGTCCAGGTAACGTTGACTGTCGGCTTGGGGATCATTGCTGAAACTGGCCTGACCTTCCTCGGGCTGGGCGTCGATCCTTCCACCCCAACCTGGGGCCAGGCGCTGAACGAGAGCCGGAACTTCATCCGGCAGGCTTGGTGGCTGGCGGTCTTCCCCGGTCTCGCCATTGGCTTCACCGTGTTGAGCCTCAACCTGTTTGGCGATGGCCTGCGCGATGCACTGGATGTCAAGGGCGTCAACCAGACATAGTATCGACAACGAATACGCCCCCAGACGACAGCCGTCTGGGGGCGTATCTCTGCCTGCTCGGGAACGCGCTACAAGGATGTCAGCACCCGTGGGCCATTACTGGTGATAGCGACGGTGTGCTCGAACTGGGCCGAGCGCTTGCCATCCGCGGTGATGATCGTCCAGCCGTCGCTCAGCACGTTCACTCGCGGTGACCCAGCGACGATCATCGGTTCGATGGTGATGACCAGCCCTGGCCGCAACGTCGGGCCTTCGCCCGGCGGGCCGTAGTGCGGCAGGGAGGGCGGCTCGTGCAGCCGCCGGCCGATGCCATGCCCAAAGAGGTCACGCACGACGGCGAAGCCGGCCGCGTTGACATGCTGCTCGATAGCATATGAGATGTCTGAGAGCTTTGCGCCGGATTGCGCCGTCGCGATGCCAATGTCGAGTGCTTCCTTACAGACATCCATGAGGCGCTGTGATTCGGCGTCGATCTCTCCGACCGGCACCGTAATCGTCGCGTCACCGTGCCAACCATCGAGCTTTACGCCGACATCGATGGCGACAATATCGCCGTCGCGCAGCGGTTCGTCGTTTGGGATGCCATGGACGACGACATCGTTTACCGCGACGCAGAGGGTGGCTGGGTAGTTGCGGTAGTGCTTGAACGATGGCTGGCCGCCGCGTGAACGGATGTATTCCTCAGCGAGCGCGTCAAGCTGGCGTGTGGTCACGCCCGGTTGTGCGTGCGCGCGCATGAGCTCCAGCGTCTCAGCAACGATAATTCCTGCGGCGCGGATGCGCTCCAGTTCCCGGGCTCCCTTGTATTCAATCTTTTCGCGCATCCTGGCGTAACCTCTGTGCCGTAGCCGCGGCATGCTGGCCGGAGGCGAACCCTGTGGTGCAGGGTCCCCCCACGTGAGACGAGGGCGGCATGCCCGCCCTCGCGAGTAGCAATAATTGTAGCGGAGCGGGGCAACCAGCTTGTCGCGGCCGCCTATTCCTCAAGGGTGCTGAGGTCGCCGACTTCCTGGCCGAGCTCGCGGGCCTTCAGCACGCGCCGCATGATCTTGCCGGAGCGTGTCTTCGGCAAGCTCGGGACGATCTCGATTTCCTCCGGCACGGCGATTGGGCCAACGTTGGCCCGCACATGCTGGCGCAGTGCGGCGATCATCTGGTCGCTGGCGCTATATCCGGTCTTAAGGATGACAAATGCCTTGATTGCCTCGCCTTTGACCTCGTCCGGCTTGCCAATGACCGCGGCTTCGGCGACCGCCTCGTGGCTGACGAGCGCGCTCTCGATTTCGCTGGAACCGAGCCGGTAGCCCGATTTCTTGATCACGTCGTCAACACGACCCTGGATCCAGAAGTAGCCGTCCGCATCGCGGTGTGCCGCATCGCCGGCAAAGTAGACCCCTGGGATTGTGTTCCAGTAGGCCTCGTAGCGTTCCGGGTCGCGATAGATGGTACGCATCATGCTCGGCCACGGCTTGCGGACGACGAGATATCCCCCTTCGTTCGTGCCGACCTCCTTGCCGGTCTTGTCAACAACCGCCGCGTCGACGCCGAGGAAGGGCTTGGTGGCAGAGCCGGGTTTCAGCGGAGTAATCGGGGTCGGGGTGATCATCTGCGAACCGGTCTCAGTCTGCCACCAGGTGTCGATCACCGGCTGGCGGTCGCCAGCGACGCGCCGGTACCAGACCCATGCCTCCGGGTTGATTGGCTCGCCAACAGTGCCAAGGAGCCGCAGGGTCGAGAGGTCGGCCGCAGCGGGCCAGCCATCGCCGAAGCGCATCAGCGAGCGGATTGCCGTTGGTGTGGTGTAGAGGATCGTGACGGCGTACTTCTCGATCATCCGCCAGACGCGGCCCGGGTCGGGAAAGTCGATCGCGCCTTCGTAGAACACGCTGGTTGCGCCGGTGATGAGCGGGCCGTAGACGATATACGAGTGCCCCGTAACCCAACCTGGGTCGGCGGTGCACCAGTAGACATCATCCGGCTTGAGGTCGAAGGCAAAGCGCAGGGTTGTGTAGACCCCGACCATGTACCCACCATGGACGTGGACGATGCCCTTAGGCCGGCCGGTGGTGCCGGAGGTGTAGAGCATATAGAGCATTGCTTCGGAATCGAGCTGGGCGGCTTCGCCGTATGGGTTCGCCAGTTCGACAAGGTCGTGGTACCAGACGTCGCGTCCGCGGTGCCAGCTGATGTCGTTGCCGGTGCGGCGCACGGTGATGACTTTCTTGACCGAAGGACATTCACGCACGGCATCATCGACAATGTTCTTCAGCGGCACCGCTTTGCCACGGTAGTACGAGCCGTCTGATGTGATGACGACTTTGGCTTCGGCGTCCTGCACGCGGTCACGCAGCGCCTGTGCTGAGAAACCGGAGTAGACCACTGAGTGGACGATGCCGAGGCGCGCCGCAGCCATCATCGCGACGATTTGCTCCGGCACGCGTGGCATGTAGATGACGACCCGGTCGCCCTGGGATAACCCCAGGTTTTGCAGCGCGTTGGCGAAGCGGGTGACTTCGTAATACAGGTCTGCGTAGGAGATCGTGCGGCTGGAGCCATCTTCGCCTTCCCAATAGAAGGCAACCTTGTTGCGGGTGGGTGTCTGCATGTGGCGGTCGAGCGCGTTATAGACGATGTTCGTCGTGCCGCCAACAAACCACTTGGCGTAGGGAGGCTGCCAGTCGAGCGTCCGCTTCCATGGGGTGAACCAGTGCAGGTTCGAAGCCATTTCGGCCCAGAATTCTTCGTTGTGCTCGACGGACCAACGATGTAGCTCTTCCCAGGAGGAGAAGCCCTTCTCACGCATGTAGGCGGTGATGTTCGCGTTGTCGACCGTCTCCGGACGTGGCTCGAAGAGACGTTCCTCGCTCAGGACGCGGCTCGTTGTCTCCCAGTCGAGCGTCGGCGTGCGCCGGGTCGTTGTCATCCCACCCTCCTCGCGCGTGTTGTCATTTCATCCTGGTCGCTGTGGCGCAGCGACCTCGCTGCATTCTAGCATCGCTCCTCTGCGGGCAAACCGTGCGATAATTCCCCCACGCTCCACGATCTCGCAGATGAGCGCCGGACATCCGCCGAGATGGAACCGCTGTGACGCACATGGCGTCGTAGTGAACAAGGGATATCGGGTATCCGGCCGGAGGACGTTGCGCGCCAAGCGATTGACAGTCCATCGAGGCAACGGTAGTGTTACGTCACGATCGTTTTCAGTGCCGTACATGCGCCATATTGCCTCCCTGCGATGGTCACGTTCGCCCACCCGCCGGGACGAGAGTACGGGATCGGGGTTGAAGATGCTCAGGCTCTTCCTGGGAAGTCTCGGTGTGGCGATCCTCACGGTGGCGCTCGTCGCGTCGTTAGGAGCGCCTGCGTTCGCTGCAACCGCGCCAAACCTCGGTGGGGCGGCACGTTTTGCCGTCCTTGGCGGGACCTCTGTCGTCAACAGTGGCGCGTCGACAATCAACGGCGACGTGGGCGTGAGCCCGGGGAGCGACATCAGTGGCTTTCCGCCTGGTGTCGTCACCGGCAGCACGCATGCTGGCGATCTGACCGCTGCCCAAGCGCAGAAGGACGCGGCTGCCGCCTATAACAACGCCGTTGCCCAAGCATGTGATACCACCCTCGCGACTAGCGATCTCACCGGCCTGACGCTTGGGCCGGGGGTACATTGCCTGCCCGCTGGGGCAGTTCTCAACGGCACGCTCACGCTGGACGCCAAGGGCACGGCCGGAGCGGCGTTCATTTTCAAAGTAACGGGCTCGCTTTCAACCGCTGGTTCGTCGCTGGTACGCCTGGCCAATGGGGCATCGCACTGCAACGTCTACTGGGTGGTATCCGACTTCGCACGCATCGGCGCGCTAACAAACTTTCGTGGCAACGTCATTGCCGTGAACGAGGCGCGCATTTCCGCCAACGCGCAACTTGATGGCAGGCTGATCTCGCGGAGTGGTGTGGCACGGCTCGATAGCGCTCGTGTCTCGCTCGCCGGTTGCCCCGGCGGCGTTACCCCGCCAACCGCAACGTCTACCAGCACCGCTACCTCGACCGGCACAGTGACAGTAACTGAGACGGTTACCGAAACGACTACTGCCACTGGAACCACCGGCACAGCCACGGCTACCTCGACGGCGACTGCGACGAACACGGTCACGGCGACATCTACGGCGACATCGACCGCGACCCTCACGCCAACCGCCACCCAGACGCGCACGCAGGTTCCGCCGACGGCGACCCAGCGGCGCACGGTAACGGTGGCGCCAACGGCTACGGCGACGGTGCGCCGTACCCCAACCGGCTCGACCGTGCCTGGCACCGGCGGCGCTGACATCATCGGAGGCGGAAGCGAAGACTTGGCAGTGCTCATTGGTGTGGGCGTGCTGGGTGTCGCGCTTGCAGCCGGCGCTGGCCTGATGCTCCATCGGCGGCGTACGTACTAACGTCCACCGCGGTAGCGCGAGTTCCTGAGAGCGCCTGTCCAAACGGACAGGCGTTTCTGTCCCCTGCGCCAGTGTTGGCATGCTGGCGGCCGGGGTACCCTACACACGCATCGATGGCAGGCATCTGCCGATGCTGAAGTGGAGTACGGCGCGTTACACGAACCGCATCGCGGTTCGCCCGGAAGGAAAGGAGGCTCGAATGTTGCGCTTCGCGAATACCATCGTCATCTGCGCGCGACAGCGTGTCTCTGATGCTGGGCGGTTTGGGAAGCAACGTGCGGTGGTGCGATACGACGCATAGCGTTACTGCACCAGTCGCAACGACCCTTTCCGGCCCGGGCAACGATGTCCGGGCCGCTTCGTCTCTCCTGCACAGGGGTGCCAGGGAGCAATCCACCATGAATGGGAGCTGCAACCAATGATCTGCAAGGTTGAGAGGACGCTCATCCTGCCTGAGAAGGCGCCGATCCTTACCGGCCAAACGGTCCACGGGCCGGTCGTCATGCTGGTTGGTGGGAGACTCGTGTCATCTCGCCCAACCGCGCGGCGCGCGCCAGAGCCACATTGGACCGAGCGCGACGGTTTCGTCGCATGACACAGCAACGAACGAGCGCAGCAACGCCGTGACCCCCTCGCAAGTACGCGAGGGGGTCTGTTTTTTGCATCGCAGTTTGGCGGGCGTCGGGTACAATCAGTGCCGGCGCTGAACGTACACTAGAGGGAACGACCCCCCGATGAGCCGCATCATCGCCTTCTTCAACCAAAAGGGCGGCACCGCGAAGACCACCAGCACGCTCAACGTGGCTGCTGCGCTGGGCGAGCGTGGCGCACGTGTGCTGGCGGTTGATATGGACCCGCAGGCGAGCCTGACGATGGCGCTGGGCGCTGACATCGAACACATCGCCGCGTCGGTCTACGATGTCCTGGTGGATGAGGCGGTTGCGCTGGATGATGTCATCCTGCCGACACGGGTTGCTGGGGTCGACCTGGCGCCGAGTCATCCTGACCTGGCCGCTGCGGAGCTGGAGCTGTTGAATGAGCTCGAGCGCGAACGCAGGCTCAGCGAGCAGCTGCGCCACGAGCAAACAGCCCGCTACGATTATGTCCTTATCGACTCACCGCCAGCGTTGAACATTCTCTCGGTGAACATTCTGGTCGCCGCGCACGACCTGGTTATTCCGATCGAGCCGCATCCGCTCTCGCTGATGGTGCTGGAGCGCTTGTTTCAGACAGTTGGGCGGGTGCGCAGGCTCAACCCGCAGCTCCGTGTCGTCGGGTTCTTACCGACTAAGGTGCATCATTCCTCGCGCTTAGCCGCCGACATGCTCGACCAGCTCCGCGAGCGTTACCCGGCGGTGCCGCAACTGCCAGCGGCTCCGTTGTCGGTGAAGGGGGCCGAGGCGGTCGCGCTGCATACCTCGATCCTCGATTACCAACCCCGCTCGACGTTGGCGGCCGCCTATCGTGATGTCGCCGCCGCGCTGGCGCAGGTCAGCGGCGATCTCCCGGGCAAGCAACGGGAGCGGGTCGCCAATGGCTGAGACACGCGGCAAGGCGCAGCGGCGGCGCTTCACTGTGGATGCACTGTTCACCGATACCTCCGCGCGCGGAGTCGGCGTCGAGGTGCTGGCGGAAGCGCGCCTGATCCGTCTGGAGCGCATCGAGCCAGACCCGAACCAACCCCGCCGGTCGTTCGATGACGAACGCCTGGAGGAGCTGGCCGCCTCGATCCGCGCCGAAGGTGTGCTGCAGCCGATTGCTGTACGCTACGACAGTGACCGCGATGTCTATGTGATCCTGCACGGCGAGCGTCGCTGGCGCGCGGCCCACCTCGCGGAGCAGGTTGCAATCCCTGCGCTCGTGCGGGAGGTGCCGGAGGAGCGCCGGCTGATCCAGCAACTCATGGAGAACGTCGTCCGTGAAGACCTGAACGCGCTCGACCGTGCAACTGCGCTGCGTGCCCTCAAAGAGCAGATGGGCAACCCCTCGTGGGAGAAGGTTGCGGAGGCGGTCGGTATTCGGCGCAGCCGGTTGTTTCAGCTGCTCGACACCGAGAAGCTTGAGGACCCACTCCAGGAGGCGCTGCGGCGTGGGCTTGTCAGCGAAAAGCAGACGCGCTCGCTGCACCGGCTTGATCCCAGCGCGCAAGCCGAAATCGGCCGCAGGGTGCTGGATGGGAGCCTGCCGGCGCGTGACCTGCCTGTGGCCGCTCGGCTGGCAGCGGACGCCGCCGACCATGCCAGCGTGCAAACAATGTTGGACGACCTTGCTCACGCAGCTCCGCAGGCCCAACGACCTGCGCATTCACCCGTGCTGGCATTGCGTCGCCAGGCATCGGCGCTCGCGCGCGGGCTCTCCACCTTCGATGTACGCGACTTCCGGGCACTCGACGACGCCGACCAGATGGCGTTGCTCGATGACTTGCAGAGCGTACGGGACCACCTCGAAACGTTGCTGGCCGAGTTCAACGCAGCCGGCGAGTGAGCTGCCGTGCCCATGCATGCACCCGCCAACGCGTTGTTCGGCATGACATCGTTGACCGCTGCACCGCCGAAACACTGTATCCAGACTGTGTGCAACGCGCCGTCAGTACGTCGACAGCGTCAGCTATATCGCATCGCTGCCTGGCGTCCTGTTGGCCAACGATCGATCTCCTGATGGGTTAGCATTCGACACCACATGAACCACCAGCGGTGGGCAAGAGAGGACACGCGACCATGGGGATGATGGACGGACGCAAGTGCCTGATTATGGGAGTTGCCAACCAGCGCTCGATCGCCTGGGGCATCGCCCAGGCGCTCCAGCGCGAAGGCGCGACGCTGGCATTTTCGTATGTCAATGATCGGCTCAAAGACAACGTTGCGAAACTCGTCGCGGGGCTGCCGAATAGCGACACGGTCCCGATGTTGCCGTGCGATGTCCAGGCTCCCGGCGAAGTGGGAGCCCTGTTTGCCGAGCTTCAGGCGCGCTGGGGTAGCCTGGATGTGTTCGTCCATTCAATCGCCTTTGCCCGCCCGGAAGACCTCGGTGGGAACTTCAGTGATGTTTCCTGGGATGGCTACGCCCTTGCCCAACACGTTTCCGCCTACTCGCTAATCGAAACGAGCCGGCATGCCAAGCCGCTGATGGAGGCAGCCGGCGGCGGAAGCATCATGACGCTGTCATACCTTGCGGCGGAACGCGTCGTGGAAAAGTACAACGTCATGGCTGTGGCGAAAGCGGCGCTGGAGTGCAACGTGCGCTACCTGGCGGCCGAGTTTGGGCCGAGCAATATCCGGGTAAACGCGATCTCTGCCGGCCCGCTGCGCACACTCGCGGCAAGCGCGGTGAAGGGGCTTCGCGAGTTCCAGCACTACATGGAAGAAAAGGCGCCATTGCGGCGCAACGTGACCCAGGAGGAAGTGGGCGACGTCGGTCTGTTCCTGGCGTCGCCACTGTCGCGTTGTATCACCGGTGAAACGATCTACGCCGACAACGGGTATCACATCCTGGGGATGTAGCACCCCGGCTGCTCGTCCCGAAAGCGCGGCGGGCTAGCGGTAGCCATGCGGGTCAAATGCGTCTCGCAGCCCGTCGCCAACGTAGTTGATGCTCATCACGGTCATGAAGATCATCAGGCCCGGCGCGATCGCAAATACTGGAAGTTGCTGCATGTGCGCTTGCGCATCGTCGAGCAGCGTTCCCCACGTAGCAGTTGGCGGCTGGACGCCGAAGCCAAGATACGATAGCCCCGACTCGGTGATGATCGACGCCGCAATGAGCAATGTGCCCTGGACGATGATCGGCCCCAACGACCCCGGCAGAATGTGCCGGAACATGATGCGCGCGTTGGTGGCGCCTGCTGCGCGCGCCGCCTCGACGAACTCCTTTTCGCGCAGGGCGAGGAACGAAGCCCGCACGATACGGGCTAGGCCCATCCAGGAGAGGATGCCGATGACGACCGCGATCGGCCAGATGCTGCCGGAGTACTGGCGCAGGTGGCTGTTGGTACGCAAGACGGTCGCAAGGACGATCAGGATAAACAGCGATGGGAACGAGAGGAAGACATCGACCAGCCGCATGAGCAGGTTGTCGATGAAGCCGCCAAAGTAGCCGGACACCGCACCGATGAGTGTGCCGATCAGTAATGCCACCGAGGTCGCGGCGATGCCGATCACAAGGGAGATTCGTCCGCCGTAGAGCACCCTTGACAGGATGTCGCGCCCCACATCGTCGGTTCCAAGCCAGTAGGTGCGCGACGGGCCTTGCAGCTTGTCGGCAGTATTAAGCGTGTTCGGGTCGTGCGGTGCGATGACCGGCGCGAAGACTGCAGTCAGCACGAGGATCGAT
>QEUZ01000527.1 GCA_003577355.1 Chloroflexota bacterium
GTGTGCCACGCCCGCACGTCGCTCCCGTCCTCCGATTCTCCCATTGACGTTGAACGAAATAGCAAAGCCTCTGCTGGCTCTGCCTCCGCGCCCGGCTGAATGTTGTGCATCGAATGCGCGCATCTGGTCTGGGACAGTACGAAGTCGTGAAATGCAGAGGGTTCACATGCACCAACATCGTCGTCGAGGGTTACGAGGAGAGGCATCGATTCGAATCGTATTCGCCGTTGCGCTTGTCGCGGGGCTGCTCGGAGCATTCAGCCTGACACGACCGACAGCCGCCGCGACAGTGACTCTTACTCGGAGCGTCGCCGCGTCGTCCGACGATGCGCGCTACACCGAGATCCCGTCGTTCACCAGCACAGAGACGACCGTCGTTGTCGGAACTGGGAACGGCACGCGCATCAACGTCTCGGGCTATCGCTTCACGAATATCAGCATCCCCCGTGGAGCAACGATCACCTCTGTCGAATTTTCGATGGTGAAGTCAGGCACCCAGGCCGGTCGCATGGCGGTCACCTATGCCTTTCAGGCTACGGGTAATGCTGCGACCTTCTCGTCTTCATCAACGCCGGCGCAGCGCACCATGACTGCTGCCCGTTCGTTTCAGGACAACAACGTCAGCAGGACGAATGGCCAGCGGTACGTCCTCGGCAACCCGACGGAGCTGGCAGCGTCATTGCAGCAGGTTGTCAACCGTGCGGATTGGAACTCTGGAAACAGTGTTGTGCTGCTCGCCTGGGGCAACGCCTCCCCAGCCTGGGCACGCCAGACATTCCGCACGTTCAACAGCGGTTCCGCCAATGCCCCGTCACTCAAGATCACGTACACTACCGCTGCTAGCACGCCGACTGCGACGAACACGACTGTCCCGCCAACTGCGACGAGAACGCCGGTTCCGCCAACGGCAACCAATACGGCGGTTGCTCCAACGGCGACCCGGACTCCGACAGCAACCAGTACACCAACCGGCCAGCCGACGACGTATGCGGCAAATGTGCCGTGGGCCACGCAGCCCTCGTGGACCCAGCCGGCTGGCGCCCCCACACCCGTTGCCGGGCAGCCATGTCCGGTCTGGGTGCATGACCGCTATGCGGCTCAGGGGCCGGACGGCCGCTGGTACCCGACTTGGCATCCGAACACTGACCCGCAATATGGCTGTGTCTTCGGCCACGAGCACGGCGATGATCCAACGAACGCACCAGCGTTACGTGGTCGCAAGCCGCTCTTTGGTTATGCCTCGCTCATGGCGGGAATGAATGAGGCACACACTGGGTTCAAGGTGTTCCGCTGGGACAACATCCAATCGGTCAACGCGCCGTCACACAATGGCGCGAGTTACTTGGCTGTCCTGCATCAAGGCACCAGTGGTGCGGGCCGGTTCACCATCGTTCATCACGACATCGAAGTGCATTACTATCGTCCAGCTGACGGGCGTGAGGTGCATGTCCACATGCTCGCTCCGTTCGGGACGCTGAAAGCGGGCTGCGGAGCAAACGACCCCAATATGGAACTCGTTCTGCAGCAGCAGAACGTACCAG
>QEUZ01000109.1 GCA_003577355.1 Chloroflexota bacterium
GTTTCCGATCCAGCCTCTCTCGGTCAAGAGTTCGTGCGGTGGGAGGTGGCGACGGCTGTCGCAGGTGGTCTGCTCGGCATCAACCCATTCGACGAAGCAAACGTCCAGGAAGCCAAAGACGCGACCAATGCAGTCCTTCGCGGCGACGCTCCCGAACCTCCGGCCACGGTTGCACTGTATTCCGCCACGGAGGCGCTGCTTCAGCGGGTCAAAGCGGATGGCTATGTTGCGGTGCTCGCCTACGTGGAACGGACGCCACAGGCCGAAGAAGCGCTCAATCGGTTGCGCACCGCATTAGCCGAACGCACCCACCTTGCAACGACACTCGGCTACGGCCCCCGCTATCTCCACTCCACCGGGCAGTTGCACAAGGGCGGCGTTCCATCCGGCGCGTTCCTGCTGTTGATCGAAGAGCGGACAGAGGACGTACCTATCCCAGGCGCAGCATTCACGTTTGGACGATTGTTCGAAGCGCAAGCACTGGGCGATGCCACAACGCTCACGAAGCACGGTTTGCCCTTGGTATACGTCGAGCCATTGAGCGATGCACCCACGCAAATTGCAGCACTTGCAGACGCAGTGCGCGGATCAGCGTGACTCGGTCATTCGTAAACGGCACGGGGAGGAACGAAACGACGATGGAGATCGCAATCATCGGGCTCGGACGCATGGGCGCCAACATGACGCGGCGACTGCTGCGTGGCGGACACACGGTGGTCGTCAACAACCGCAGTCGCGGCCCGATCGACGAGCTCGCCGCCGAAGGAGCGATACCAGCGTACAGCGTTGCGGAGGTTGTCGAAAAGCTGCACGCACCTCGGGTTGTCTGGCTCATGGTCCCGGCTGGCCAGCCAGTCGACGACCACATCGACGAGCTGTTGACCTTGCTCTCCCCGGGCGATGTCATCGTCGACGGCGGCAACTCGCGCTACACCGACACGATCGCACGTAGTGAGCGTGTCGGCGCAGCCGGCATCGGGTACGTCGATAGCGGCACGAGCGGCGGCATTTGGGGGTTGGAAAACGGGTACTGCCTGATGGTTGGCGGGCCGCGTGACGCCGTTGCCCTTGTAGAACCGGCAATGCACACCCTTGCGGCGCCCGAGGGCTACCTGCACGTCGGCCCAAGCGGAGCCGGCCATTACGTCAAAATGATCCACAACGGCATCGAATACGCCATGCTGCAGGCCTACGCCGAAGGATTCGAGATCCTTGAGAAATCGCGCTACGACCTGGACCTGCACGCGATTTCTCACCTCTGGAACCATGGGTCAGTTGTGCGCTCGTGGCTGCTCGAACTCGCCGAACGGGCATTCGCTGACGATCCGCACCTGGACTCGATCCGTGGGTATGTCCAGGATTCCGGCGAAGGCCGTTGGACGGTGTTCGAGTCCATTGATCTCGATGTCGCCGCGCCAACGATCTACCTGTCACTGGCGGCGCGGTTCGTCTCCCGCCAAGAGGACGTGTTCGCAAACAAGGTCATCGCCGCTTTACGCAATCAGTTCGGTGGGCATGCGGTCAAACGCGAAGGCGAGGCGTAACCGACCACAGGCCACCGACGCGACTGGACGAGTTATGTCGATAACGCCGCCGACTCTGGCCACCGCTCCGGCGCCGACCACGAACCCGCTGCGCGAGGGCTTGCGCATCGAACGGACGCCGGCACCGTGCGCGATGGTGATCTTTGGCGCTTCAGGCGACCTGACGCATCGGAAGCTCATGCCCGCACTCTATGACCTCGCGGTCGAGCGTCTGCTACCTGCTGGCTTCAGCATTGTCGGGTTCGCCCGACAGGATATGAGCACCAGCGTGTTCCGCGCCCACATGCGCGACGCTGTCACCCAATACGCCCGGCGCGCGCCGCTCGACGAAGCAATCTGGGACTCATTCGCCGCCGGGCTTACCTACGTGCGGGGCGATTTCACCGACGTGCACGCCTATGATGCGCTCGTAGCCGAGCTCGAACGGCTCGACCGTGAGCGCGGCACACTGGGTAACCGGCTGTACTACCTGGCGACGCCGCCTGAATTCTACGGCCCGATAGCAGAGAACCTTGGCCGTTGCGGCCTGCAGCATGGCCCCGCCGGTAGTTGGCAGCGCCTGATCGTCGAGAAACCGTTTGGCCATGATCTCAACTCGGCGAGGACGCTCAACAACACTATCAACAGTATCTTCGATGAGCAGGCCGTATATCGCATCGACCACTATCTCGGCAAGGAAACCGTTCAGAATATCCTTGCGTTTCGCTTCGCCAACGGGATCTTCGAACCGCTCTGGAGCAGGCAATACGTCGACCATGTGCAGATCACCGTCGCCGAATCGCTCGGCGTCGAAGGACGCGGCGGGTACTACGAGCACGCCGGCGCGATCCGCGACATGGTCCAAAACCACATGATGCAGCTCTTGTCGTTGATCGCCATGGAGCCGCCGATCGAGCTTGCGGCGGACCCCGTTCGTGACGAGAAGGTGAAGGTCCTGCGGGCGGTACGACCGATCCAGCCAGCCCTCACCCACCGTTTCACCGTGCGGGCACAATACGACCGCGGCTTCGTGCACGGGAGTGAGGTCGTAGGCTACCGCGACGAAGAGCGCGTGGCGGCGGATTCAACGACCGATACCTATGTTGCGTTGAAGCTGTTCTTGGACAACTGGCGTTGGGCCGGCGTGCCGTTTTACCTGCGCACAGGGAAACGCTTGCCAAAGCGCGTCACTGAGGTTGCGATCCAGTTCAAGCGCGCTCCACACTTGTTGTTCCATGCAGATACTGCCGAGCCGATGGAACCGAACGTGCTCGCGTTGGGCATCCAGCCAAACGAAGGCATCTCGCTCAAGTTCGCGGTCAAGGTGCCAGGGCCGACGATGCAACTGCGCTCAGTGAACATGGCGTTCAACTACGGGTCAGCGTTCAACATTACGTCTCCCGATGCATACGAACGCCTGCTGCTGGATGCAATGCTGGGTGACAGCACCTTGTTCACCCGGCGCGACGAGGTAGAACAGGCCTGGCGTATCGTCGACCAAATTGTGGCGGGCTGGGAAACGGCTCCGGTCACCGAACTACCGACATATGCCGCTGGGACGTGGGGTCCGCAGGCAGCGGACCGGTTTATGCAAGACGATGGACGCGCATGGCGTCAACCGTAAACAGGACAGCCGTCGTTGTCCCAGCGATCCGTGGCCGAAGCGTTTCGGTCGAGCAGCTTCCGCTTGAACTAGCGCGTCTCTGGGCCGAAGTCAGCGCGCAGGTCGAGGCTGAGCACCAACAGATACCGATCCAGACAAATGTCCTCACGCTCATCGCCGTCGCGCGTGGACCGTTGGAACAGCGCATTGTGCGCGACACGCTCCAGCACCTCGCTGAAGTTCAGCCGTCCAGGGCCATCGCGGTGTACATCGACAATGTTGCTGACAAACTTTCCGCCGACATCTCTGCAATGTGCCGGCCTGCCACGGATGGGCGGATCACCTGCTACGAGGTTGTCGAGTTGCATGCGCCACCACAGCAGCTCGATGCACTTCCGAGCGTACTGCACGAGCTGGAGTTGTACGACCTTCCAAGCTTCATCTGGTGGGTAGGTGAAGTCGACCTACGCTCCAACGTGTTTCGGAGCACCGCACGATTGGTCGAACGGGTGATCATCGACACATCACGCTGTGAGGACGCCGCCGCCGTGCTACAGGAGTACGCCGCGTTCCTTGGGCAGGAAGGCAACACCTGTACCGCCTCCGATCTCACGTGGGCGCGCGCGACCTCCTGGCGTGAAATCGTCGCCCAATCGTTCGACAGCCCGCTGGCGCGCGATCTGCTCTGGGGGATCCAGAATGTTGAGATCGATTTCGACCCACCTGCTGAAACGCAGGCGCTACTGTTTGCGGGTTGGCTTGCATCACGCTTGGGCTGGGACCCAGTCCTCGCAGAGCGACGCGGCTCCACGCTGCGTGCAATTGCAACGGCCGCAAACGGGAGCACCGTTGCCGTAGCACTCAACCGGCAAGCCAGCGCAGGGTCAAGCCTGCGCTCGATCCGCATCCTCGCACGTGACGGGACCTCTACCGCTCGAATGACTATCCGGCGGCGCGATGACCGCCTGGCGAGCGTCCTTATGGAAACCCCTGGGATACGCCAGGAGCGGGTCATACCCGACGCCCGACCAGGTATCCCCGATCTTGTGTCGGCGGAACTGCTAGCCCACACGCGCGATCGGGTATTCGTCGAAGCGTTACGATGCGCTACGCACTGGTTGAGTACGCTGAAAGGAAACGCGTGAGCGCTGCACAGATCAAAGTCTTCCCCTCGGTTCCAGCACTGCAGGAGGCAGCAGCCGACTATGTCGCCGGTGTGCTGCGCTTGGCGACGCCGAACAACCCGATACGCATCGCACTCTCGGGCGGCTCCACGCCGCGCCGCATGCATGCGTTACTCGCACAGATGGTCGGCATCGACTGGCGCAACGTCCATATCTTCTTTGGTGACGAACGCACCGTCGGCCCCGACGATCCCCAAAGCAACTATCGCATGGCACATGACACCCTTTTGGCGCACGTGCCGATCCCTGCCGCGAACATCCATCGCATGCGTGGAGAAGATGAACCAGCCAGTGCCGCTGCCACGTATTCTGGAGAGTTACGCGAGTCGTTTGGTCTGCATTCCACGGGACTGCCGGTTTTCGACCTCATCATCCTCGGGATGGGTGCAGACGGACACACCGCCTCACTCTTCCCTGGTACTGCTGCATTAGAAGCGCACGCAACGCTGGTCGTCGCCAACGAAGTCCCACAACTCAACACTTGGCGCATCACACTCACCTACCCGGTACTAAATGCTGCACGTCGGGTACTGTTCCTGGTTGCTGGTGCAGATAAGGCAGAAGCAGTGTCACACGTCTTCGATCCTACACACGACGACCGTCCGCCGGCAGCATTTGTGCAGCCCAGTGCTGGAGACCTGCTCTGGTATGTCGACGCGACGGCGGCGGCAGGCTTGCCGGAAGGCGTCAAGCACGACAACGATACGCCTCGCTGAGGTCACTCGTTTGCGCATCCGGCAGCACGGCGCACCGGTGTGACCGCGGCCGTCGTCTGACCGAAGCAGGCTGTTCCGAGCACTCGCACGCAGATTGATACGCTGGCATGCGACACAACGCAAGCCCCCGCGTGCCGCAGCGCGCGAGGGCTTGCCCCACGCTTACTCCTTCGGCATCGCCTTCAGCGCTTCGTACGCTGGCCGAGGGGTCCAGTCAGCATTCAGCGCCGACCAGGGGGAGATTTCCGATTCCGGCGGAGCAAGAGTGGACCAGTTGAGGTTCCAGACGAACGCTCCGGTGACGAAATCCCACTCGGTGGTTGCGATCTCGAACGCCCGCACCAAGAATTGCGCGACTTCTTCTTCGGTGTTGTTGACCCCATACTCATAGCCCGGCGCCTGGTTCTCGGTCGTCCAACCGAATTCGGTAATCCAGACCGGCTTTGCGTCATCTCCGTTATTCAGCATGACCTGGCGCAACTGCTCGCCACGGCGGAAGAAGAAGCTTGCGTGGTCGTTGTAGCCCTGCTCCGTCCCAGGGTTGTCCGGGTACATCCAGTCGGGGTCGTTGTGCGTGCTGCTCAGGTGCATCCCCATGATGTCGAAGTACTGACTGATTTCCCCACCGTTCAACCCATAGATCAATTGCAGGTATTGCAGATCGTCGTATGCGATCGACGGGTCGTTCACGCCGTTTGGCGTCAGCCCGCCAAACACAACCTTGGCATCGGGGTCTCCGGCGCGTACGCCGGCTGAGCCGGCTTTGAGAAGCTCGAAGTAATCACGCGGGCGCACCGTCCCACCCATCTCGGAAGCCAAGTTCTGCTCGTTCCAAATCTCCCATGCCTGCACCTTGCCCTTGTAGCGGTCAGCCATGAAGAACATGAACTGCTCGAACTCACCCCAATCGGCAAGCAGTTGGTCGCCGTTCGGATCGACCGCCCACTGTGGCGCCTTCGCGACAACGATCAGCACGTTGATCCCGGCTGCAGCATAAGCATCGACCACGCGGTCGACCGGCAGCGGGTCCCAGGCATCCGGCGCGCGCTCAAACTGGCTCCATTCCACCTGGAACCGCACCCAACCGAACCCGGAATCCTGCACGGCGCCGATCGTCTGCTGGTTGAAGTCTGCGCCGTTGTCATCACCGCGCCAGGCGACATTCCAGCCATATGCAAACTCCTCGGTGCGGTGGTCAACGGTCGATGTGCGCGTTGGGCCGGGAGTCGGGGCTGGCGTGAAGGTAGCGGGCGGGGTTGGCGATGGCCCCGGCGGCGGCTGTGTCGGCAGGGCTGGCGTCGAACGCTGTGTGCCGGTGGCCTCCGGTGCGGCGGTTGTCACCGGGCTGGAGACGCTTGTTGCGGCGCTATCTGGTGTCGCCGTTGCCGTCGGTTGATCTTCATCATCACCGCCTCCACCGCATGCTGCGATGAGCGGCACGAGTAGCGCCAACGCGAAGAAGGCCGCTACACGAGTCGAAACGCGTATCCGCATGAATGCTCCCCATGGGTCACGCCGCCCGCGTCAGTCGCGGGCGGTCTACGCTAAAGCCGCCGCAGTATACCGAACGCTCGGTCCCGCCTTGCGTTCGAGAATACCGTTATTGGAGGTTCGCTAGCTCGTCTTCAAGCGCCGCGATCACCTCGCGCGACATGGCGAAACCATGCTCCTGTGCGGGGAACACGCCGGTTTGCACCTCGTTGGCGTACATCGTGAACGCATCGCGCATGGTCGTTGCGAGTTCTGCGTAGCGCTTCGCGAAACGCGGCGTAAAGCGATCGAACGAACCAAGCAGGTCACCGCACACGAGAACCTGACCATCGCAGTCCGGGCCTGCGCCGATGCCAATGGTTGGAACTGAACTACGCGCTGTAATCATGCGGGCGAGCTGCCGCGGTACAGCCTCAATCACGATCGCGTACGCCCCGGCCGCTTGCACCGCTTCGGCATCGGCTATCAGTCCACGGGCCGCGTCGAGCGACCGCCCCTGCACTTTGAACCCACCCAATGCCGCGGCAGATTGTGGAGTCAGACCGATATGCGCCATGACCGGGATGCCAGCCCGCACAATTGCGGCAATGCGCGATGCAACGACCCGTCCCCCCTCAAGCTTGACGGCATCGGCTCCGCCCTCCTTCATGAGCCGGCCAGCATTCATCACAGCCTGCTCATCGGAGACTTGGTACGACATAAATGGCAAGTCGGCGACGACATGCACCGTTTCCACACCGCGCATGACCGCGCGCGTATGGTGGAGCATCTCGTCCATCGTCACCGGAACGGTCGAGTCGTAACCCAGCACCACCATACCGAGCGAATCACCGACGAGGATCATGTCGAGCCCGGCGGCCTCGACTGCTCGTGCGGTTGGGAAGTCATACGCGGTTACCATGGTGATCTTCGTCGCACCGCCCTTCATTGCCTGAATGGCTGGGGCGGTGACCTTCTCTCGTTTCTGGGAATTCACCCACGCTCTCCAATCGATGCACGTATCGCCCGCTCACGGCTCCGCACAAGTGCCGCCAGCATGCGGTTGGTCGGCGCGGCTATGCCATGCTGCTCGGCCAACCACGCGACGGCTCCATTTATCGCGTCGATCTCGGTACGTTTGCCACGCAGTATGTCTTGTAACATCGAAGCGCGGTTGCGAGCGGTAAGCTCCATGATGTGCTGTGCGTAGGAGACGTAGTCTTCGTCTTCGCCGGGCACACCCTCGGCGGCCATGACGGCGGTCGCTTCCTGCACTGCGGCAGTGGCAATCGCTAGCAGGTCAGCATCTTGCGGAATCTCTCCGATCAACGCACCGGTGAGCGCCGAAATTGCGTTGATTGCGACGTTCGCCATCAGCTTGCGCCAGATCATCGTGCGCACGTCGGCGGCGATCTCCGTCTCGAAACCAGCAGCGTTGAACGCTCGCGCGACTGGGGTCAGGTCGACCTCCGCGTCATCCTGCCGTCGCGGCGGCACACCGATGACGTTTGGCCCTTTACCCGCGTGATGCAGCCTGCCAGGTCCAAGGACCATTGACCCATGTGCCGAGGTCCCCAAGGCGACGCGGGGGTGTCGCGGCAATGCGGCGCGTATCTGTTCGAGGTTGCCAAGCCCGTTCTGGAGCGACAACACCACCGTCTGTTCGCCCAGCACTCCATCGTATGGCTGGAGCGCTTCGAACGTGTCGTACGCCTTCACTTCGACGAGCAGCAAGTCGGCGCTACCGGCTTCTGGGGAAACGTCGGTCGTGGCGGGCAGCCGGTACCTGACATCCGTGCCGTCTAACTCGGTGATGACCAGGCCATCTCGCTGTATCGCCTGCACGTGCTCCTGCCACGTATCGTGCAGGATGACATCATTCCCAGCCGCTGCAAGGCGCGCTCCGAACAGTCCTCCCATCGCGCCCGCGCCCACTACGACGATCTTCACGTTATTCCCGTTCACGCATCGCGAAATACTCCAGTACAGCGTCGATGTAGGTGCGACCATATCGGATCAGGTCAGCAACCGCGACATGCTCATCCACCTGGTGCGCCAGCGTCACCGTTCCCGGGCCGTAGGCAACCACTGGCAACCGCGTCGCTGCCCAGAAGATCGTTAGGTCGGTCGTGCCCGGCACTCCCCCCAAGATGCCCGGAGCGCCGGTCGCCCGCCGGTGCGCGCTAAGGACCGCCTGTACGGCAGGGTCTTCCGGGTCGGTCTCGGTTCCCGGCCGGTCGTCAAGCGTCTCAACGACGGCCTGTGCGCCAGGGACAGTGGCGACGGCGGAGGCGATGGCATCGCGAACGCGCGTGTGGATTGCCGTATGATCGTGCTGCGGTGTCGTGCGAATATCGATGAAGAGGTCCGCAGCTCCAGGAATCACATTGCCCTGTTCCCGCGCGCCAGCGAGCGCGACAGTTGGCGTCAGGTGAAAGCGGCCAAGCAGCGGGTGTGTGTTGTGTTCCGACTGGATCTCCTGTTCCAGGCGGCGCAACGCGACGATCACCTCACCGAGCGCAGTGACTGGGTTGATCGCTTCAGCGGGCATGCAGCCATGGGCCATGCGACCGACCAGCCGCACACGCAGGCGAATCGCCCCCTTCTGCGCGATACAGATCGCGTCGCTCTCCGGCTCACAGGTGATGGCGGCATTCACCCCTTCGAGCCAGCCATCGGCGACGAACGCCTTAGCCCCGAGCATAAGCCCCTCTTCGTCGGCAAGCACTGCCAGGCGCAGTGTCCCAGCGAAGTCGCAACCAGCGAGTTGGATCGCGCGCGCCGCATGCAGCATAGCTGCCAGGCCGCCCTTCATATCGACGCTCCCCCGGCCATAGAGATGTCCATCGACGATCTCAGCGGAAAACGGGTCGTACGTCCAGGCAGCGGGGTCCCCGGCTGTTACGACATCGGTGTGGCCCTCCAGTACCAGTATCGGCCCCGGCCGGCGCCCTGGCAGGTCGGCAACGATATTCGGGCGCCCTGGGGCCACGTCACGCCGGACGTACTCAATACCCCATCGATCGAGCAGCGCTGCGACGAACTCTGCTGCGGCGAGCTCGTTGCCATCCGGACGGCTGTGGTCGATCACGCTTGGGATACGGATCAGAGCCTGAGCTGTGCGGATCAGGCCCGCCTCATCAAGCAATTCTTGGGCAACGCTCGCCGGCGCAATGGTCATCGCAGTTCCTTATCAGTCGATTGGTCAGTGAAGTATCGTAGCATGCACGATTCGTCAGAGCGCGACGTATAGTATTCTGGCCGGCAGATGCGGAAGGGGACGCGGTGGCGTTTGAGCGACGGCAATTTGAGGAAGTGACGCGCGCTGAGGCCGAGGCAATCGGCGTCCCCGGCCAGCGACGCTTCCGTATGATTTTCGCCGACCAGTACGAGACGGCCGTCCTGTGGCTCGAGAAGCAGCAGCTGCAGGCGCTCGGGTTGGCGTTTGAGCAGATCATCGGGCAACTGCGATCGGCGGGGGTGGCCGAAGCGCGCGCCGCAGCGCCACGGCCCGGGCCGGTGGGGCCGGTCCCGCCGGACGCGTGGGAGATCCAGGTTGGCCGGTTGATGGTCGGGTTCGATGAAGACCGCAACCTGGTGTCGCTCTTCATCCACGACATCGAAGCGGATGAAGACGATCCTCCGTCATTCGTCTGCCGGATGAACTTGGCACAGATCGGCACGATGGCGATCCAGATTGGCGAGGTTGTTGCCGCAGGGCGTCCACTCTGCCCGCGTTGCCATCAACCGATTGATCCGGGTGGCCATGTCTGCCCGCACGACAATGGCCACTTCCCACACCTCATCCGCCCAATCGACTGACGCTACCAACCAGCGGCGATGCCATCCCCCCGTGGGTCGGCCGCACCGCCGAGAATACCCCGCGCGCGGTCGATTGCGATCATCTGGGCGTGGCCCATGACTTCGTCCCACTCGCGACTCACTTGGACATCGTGACCGCGTCGGCGCAGTTCCTCCAGCGTCTCCGCACCTAGCCCAGGCTCCGCCCGCAGATAGAACTTTCCGTCAGGCCCAGCAAAGTGTCGCCAGCGGGGCGTCTCGATGGCGCTCTGCGGGTCAAGCTGAAAATCCACCAGGCCGAGCAGCAGTTGCAGGTGTGTCTGAGATTGCCCATCTCCCCCCATCGTTCCGAACACTATGTCAGGCACGCCGTCACGAAGCAGCATGGCCGGGATGAGGGTGTGTCGCGGACGTTTGCCGGGGGCGAGCGCATTCGCATCCTCGGGGTCAAGCGAGAACGAATATCCACGGTTCTGGAACAACACCCCGCTCTTGGCGGCAACAACACCGGAACCGAACCCGCCGAACAGGCTCTGAATAAACGAAATCGCCAATCCGTCGCCGTCGACGACGCACTGATAGATCGTGTCGCCATTGGCGGTCGGCGGGGCGACATACTGCGCCGCTCTGTTCAAGTCGATGGCAGCGCGGTGTCGTGCAGCGAAGGACTTGTCGAGAAACCGCTCCAGCGGCACATCGACGCAGCGCGGGTCGGAGATCCAGTAGTCGCGCTCCGCGAAGGCACGCTTCACTGTTTCCACCCAGGCATGTACCCCTAGCCCGGTTGTGTGCCCATACTCGGTAACCGGCCAACCTTCGACGATATTCGCCATGAGTAACGACGCGGGACCAACCGTATTCGGCGGCAGCTCGACGAGTTCGTACCCACGATAACTGGTGCGGAGCGGCGTCACCCATTCCGGTACGAACGCAGCAAGGTCTTCATGGGTGATCGTTGATCCAAGCCCGGAGAGTGTGGCGACGATGTCGTCGGCCACCGGCCCGCTGTAAAAGCCCGCGGCCCCGTCACGACCGATGCGCTCGTAGGTGTCCGCGAGCGCTGGCTGGCGGAAGATGTC
>QEUZ01000110.1 GCA_003577355.1 Chloroflexota bacterium
TTGACCGAACGTCACGTGTTCTCTCCCACCACCCCTGCGGTGCAGCAGCAGCGCGGCCCGATCATGCCGGCAGTCGCGGCAACTTCGGTGTTCTCACGCTATCATCTCGCGGGCGCACACGTCGAGCGCCGCCTCTACGTTCAAACGACCCTGTGAAGGGGGGATCGCCAGTATGGCGACGCGCAAACCGGTCATCGGCATTACCCCGTCCCCTGTGGAAGATGTGCAACCCCATGGCACGTTCGTTCGGTACGCGATGTCCGCGAACTACACCGAGGCAGTGGAAGCTGCTGGTGGAGTCCCATTCGTCATCCCTCCACAGTCCGGCAACATCGACGATATCTTGGAGACGATTGACGGCCTGTTGCTCAGTGGCGGCGCCGATGTGGACCCCGCACTCTACGGCGACGAGTACGTCCACGAACGCACATATGGCATCTTCCCGCTGCGCGACCAGTTAGAACTGGCGCTCGTTCGCGAAGCCATTGCACAAGATGTGCCAGTTCTATGTATTTGCAGGGGGATCCAGCTTCTGAACGTTGCGCTCGGCGGCACATTGATCCAGGATATCCCCGACCAGTATCCGACCGACATCGAACATTCCCAGCACAAAGCGGGCATTCCAGCAGACCAGCCCGGACATACCGTTACCGTGACGCCAGGCTCGCTGCTCGCCGAAACGTATCAAGCCACATCGATCAATGTGAACTCGTTCCATCACCAGGCGCTGCGGGAAGTTGCTGCTGACCTCGTCGTAAATGCCGTCGCCCCTGATGAGACGATAGAAGCGGTCTCGCGGCCGGGTAGCACCTGGGTATTGGGTGTCCAATGGCACCCGGAGATGATGTTCCGCTCACACAGCGAGCATCTCAAGCCGTTCCAGGCGCTTGTCCGCGAGGCGACGGCTCGGCGCGACAAGAACTAACACGCGCGACAGGGCGCGAAGAGTCTCGCGCCCTGTCCTTCGATTAGTGCATCGACGCAGACGCAGCGACTTCGGCTGCAATGCGGTCGTCCGCAGATACGGAGTGCGTCGCTGCAAACTGTGCCCGGTGTCCTTCGAATTCCTCCGGCATTGCAACCTGCAATGCTTCGTCAATCGTGTCGACGAGAACGATGCGTAGCTCATCTCGCAGGACCGGCGGCAGGTCGTCGAGGTCTGCTTCGTTCCGACGTGGCATGATGAACGTGTGCACACCGGCCCGATGCGCCGCTAACGCCTTCTCTTTGATGCCGCCTACCGGCAGCACCTGACCGCGCAACGTCACTTCACCGGTCATCGCGACATCTTCCCGCACCGGCACGCCGGTGAGCAGCGATACAATCGCTGTCGTCAGCGCCACCCCTGCGGACGGACCATCCTTCGGCGTCGCTCCAGCCGGCATGTGCAAGTGGACATCCAGTTCCTTGAACCGGGCAGGGTCGATCCCGTAGTCCTTGGCGCGTGAACGCACATACGACATCGCCGCCTGCGCCGACTCCTTCATCACATCACCAAGCTGGCCAGTGATCGTCAGCCCGCCGCGGCCCTCCATTGCCGTCGATTCGATAAACATGATGTCTCCGCCGACCGCGTTGACTCCCACGCCGATCGCAACCCCTGGCAAGGATGTACGGGTCGCAAGCTCTTCATAGAAGAACCGAGGTCGTCCGAGGTACTCGCGGACGGTTGCAGCGGTAACGCGCTCCGGTAACGGCTCCCCTGCTGCGAGCCGTGTCGCCAGCTTGCGGCACACCGAACCAACCTCGCGCTCCAAGTTGCGCACCCCGCTCTCGCGGGTATACCCCTGCACGATGCTCAGTATGGCGCTGTCGTCCCATTCGGGAGCATCGAGTGGTAGTGCATGCGCCTTCAACTGCTTCGGCACCAAGTAACGCTGGGCGATTGCGACCTTCTCTTCGTCGGTGTAACCGGAGAGCTGGATGATCTCCATACGGTCGCGCAACGGCGCCGGGATCGGATCAAGCAGGTTCGCGGTCGTGATGAACATGACCTTGCTCAGGTCGAACGGCACATCGAGGTAGTGGTCGCGGAATGTGTTGTTCTGTTCCGGGTCGAGCACTTCGAGAAGTGCAGACGCTGGGTCGCCGCGCCAGTCCGAGCCGATCTTGTCGATCTCGTCCAGCACAAACACCGGGTCATTCGCCCCAGCGCTGCGTATTGCCTGGATGATGCGTCCCGGCATTGCGCCAACGTAGGTTCGTCGATGCCCGCGAATCTCAGCTTCGTCGCGGACACCGCCTAACGACATGCGGGTAAACCGGCGACCTAACGCTTCGGCGATCGATTGTGCGAGCGATGTCTTACCGACACCAGGAGGGCCGACAAAGCAGAGGATCGGCTCACGATTCGGGATCGTCTCGCCCTGCTCCTCGCGCTCGCGCCGCAACCGCCGCACCGCCAGATACTCCAGGATGCGGTCCTTGACCTTCTCCATGTCGTAATGGTCGCGATCGAGGATCTCACGGGCGGCCTTGATATCGATGTGACCTTCCGTTGACGTGTTCCACGGCAGCGAAGCCAGCCAGTCCAAATATGTCTTGATCACGCCATACTCGGCCGCCTGTGGTGGCAGCTTCGAGAGGCGATCAAGCTCGCGATGCGCCTCGCGCAGCGCCTCTTCCGGCAGCCCAGCCGCTTCGATCTTCTCGCGTAGCTCGGTAACTTCCGCCTCCTGGCCGTCGCTTTCGCCAAGCTCGCGCTGAATCGCTTTCAATTGCTCGCGCAAGTAGAACTCGCGCTGGTTCTTGCTGACCTCCTCCTGGACCTCGCCTTGGAGTTTCTTACCGAGCTCGAGCAGTTCAAGCTCTTTCGTCATGAAGCGCACCAGCGCCTGCAACTTGTCGTGCACCGAGTCAAGTTCAAGCAGGCTCTGCCGGTCTTCGACGTCCATCCGCAGGTTCGTCGCGATCAGGTAGACCAGTTGCTGTGGTTCGTCGATATTCAAGACAGCCGTTACGAGTTCGTCCGCCAGGTTTGCCACAAGGCTAACCAGGCGCTGGAACAGCTCGACGGTCGTGCGCATCAGCGCCTTCGTCTCGATGCTATCGGAATCGATCTCAGGGATCTCCTCAACGACAGCGACCAGGTACGGCTCTTCGGCAACCCAATCAATGATGCGGATGCGCTTCATCCCTTGGACTGCAAGGCGAACGCTGCCATCAGGCACGCGCATCATCTGGTGAATCGTCGCAAGGGTACCGATCGTGCGCGTCTCTCCAGGACCTGCTGCGTCCTGTTCCGGATCGTTTTGTAGGACCAGAGCGACGGTGCGGTCACCGGATGCGACAGCGTCGATCAAGCGCAGTGAGCGCGGCTGTCCGGCGGCCAGCGGAACGATCGTGAGCGGAAACACGACTGTCCCACGCAGCGGCAGCACCGGCACCGTCAGCAACCGTGCGCGCTCTTCTTCTCCTCGCTGCTCACCAACCACAGGTTCGTTTGATGGCTGCACTTCCGGCTCATCGCCGGGTGTCGTCTCGCGGTTACCCGCATCAATATCTGTCACGTGTTCCTCCGAAAATTGGGAAAACCCGCGTCATCTCTCGCTGTCGGCTAACGCAGCAGCGCTGCCCTGCCGAGCAGTGTTGACGTGGATCCGGGTTCCGGCGAGTCGCGGCAGTGTCACCTTGAGGAGTCCGCGCTCATATGTCGCCGTCACTGCCTGTGGATCGACTGCGAAGGGGAGGTAGACATCTGCTGCGAAAGGGCCGTAGCTCAAGTTCATCTCGTGCGTGGATCGCCGCTCGTCGTCACACGCGGGGAGTCGCTCGCCGCTGATCGACAAGGTTGCGTCGTCGATACTGACTTCGAAGGCAGCTTCGCTCAGCCCAGCGATCTCTGCCAGCACAATGAGCGCATCGTTTGTCTCGTACACGTCGATCGGCGGCCGCCATGCCGGGGCGCTGCCGTGCTCAGAACGCGTTTGTAGCGGTCTGCCCGACATTAACGCGCTGCGGAACGCGTCTTCCATCCCGACTTGAATGCGCTCGCGCGGAAAACTACCCCGCCGGCGTACTACATAGATCACGTTTTCCTCCGGTCGTCCGGCAACACTGCCGAAAAGCCCGCCCCGTCTCCGATACAGGCAATGCCTGATTGTACGTTACGATCAGTAAGTTGACAAGGCTCGACTCAACTCTGCAATCCGCTACGTGTCAAGACCAAGGCCAATACAGGATGACGATACTGAGCGCGCCCCATAGCACGATGCTCCCGAGCAGCAGCCGGTCGCTAAACAACATCTGCTCGGGGGAACCACCGCCGTCCCGTCGATGCACAAGAAACAAGTAGCGGAAGATGGCGTACAACACGAACGGAATCGTCAACATCATGGTGTGGTTATCTGGCAGGTTCGGCGCGGCAAACGTGTACAGGGAATACGCCATGACGGTCGCCGCAGCGGTGATCAAGATGAACTGATCGAGCAGGTGTGCTGAGTATTCTTCCAAGTTACGACGGTGCCCACCAGCTTCGCCCTCCAACAACAAGAGCTCATGCCGGCGCTTGCCGAATGCGATCAAGAGCGATAAGAGAACCGTGCAGACATACAGCCACGGGCTGATCGGTACATCCAACACAACTGCACCGCCTGCTGCCCGGAGCACGAACCCCGCGGAGATGGCGAACACGTCAAGTATCACCATGTGCTTGATGTGGAAGGTGTAGGCCGTCATCAGGATCAGGTATCCGCCGAGCACAAGCGCAAACGCCGGACGCAGGAAGATCGCCAAAACCATGGCCGCGATCGCCAGTGCCGCCAGCGCCAACCACGCATGGGCAACGCCGAGACGGCCCGATGCGATTGGGCGCTCCCGTTTGCCTGGGTGCAAACGGTCGGACGCCGCGTCCTGCAGATCGTTCACCAGGTACACGGCGCTGCTCGCCATGCAAAACGCAACGAATGCCCCCAGGGCTAGGAGGAACGGCCGACCATCGAGGAGGTGATTATCGAACACGAGGGCAGCGAAGACGATTGCGTTCTTGGTCCATTGCTTTGGGCGCATCGCTTGAAGCAACGCGCCGGCATCGAGCCTGGCAGACGCCTGTGCCGTCGTGGAACTGCGGCCATCGAGTCTCACCCGCGCATCACCTGTACCTGAGGCCCGCCGGCGGGCCAATCACCATGGTCCGAAAGATCAAACAAGCAGAGCGGAGAAACCATCAATACGGCCAGGATGCCAAGGATGCATCTCCACCACGCGAATCAGCCAAGTGCGCGCGAGAACGCTACTGTGGCGCGAGTCCGCCGACGGAATACTCATTGTCCGGAGCCCAGAGCATCCAGCCCGTTGAACCAAATTCATCCGCGGCTTGGATCTGTGCCAACACTTCGGCATCGCCATACTCGATACCTTCACCGTACGAGAAATCCTGGAGCCACGGCCGTAGCTTGTACTTCGCATGTGGAATCTTCTCGGCTCCGCTCGATAGGCTCCAGAGGATTACCTCATACGGGTGGTTGTTCGGGATGTCCAGCCCAAGGTCCCCGGGGTTGAAATGTGATGGATAGATCATCGGGCAGATAACATCCACATACGGCTCGAGCGCGACGACATTCTGGCCGATCCCGCCATCGTCGTCATCCCACATCGTCAAGCCGAAGATGTCGATCGCAAGGTAGGCGCCGGTCGGTGCAATTGCCCGCTGCATTTGTTCCAGGAAGCCCGAGATCGCCTCCAGTCGCGTTTCGTTGGCGAACTCATCGCCGTAATCCGCGTTCTCCAACAGGCCATCCGACGGGAAGCGAATGTAATCCAGTTGAATTTCATCGAACCCAAGCTTCGCGGCTTCAACTGCGAGGTCGATGTTGTATTGCCAAACGTCACGCTCATGCGCGTTTACCCAGGCAAGGCCGTTCCATGTCGTCCAGAGCCTGCCAGTTGCCAAGTCGTGAATCGCAAGATCCGGGCGAGCTTCTGCAAGGATCGGATCTTCAAAAACCACGATTCTCGCGATGGTGTAAATCCCTCTGTCCTTCATTTCCTTCAGACGCACAGCTGGGTCGAATTTCTCGTCCACCGCGCCGATCTGGCTCGCAAGCGGGACGCTTGTCTTGTAGAAAACGTGTCCCGTTGAATCTTTCAGGTCAAGCACAATGGCATTAACTTCCGTGGAATCAGCAATTGCCAGCTTTTCGGCCCAGAGATCTTCGAGCGCGGCAACATGCGCCGATACATAGATCGCCTTCACCCGGAATGGGCTAAGCTGCACCTCGACGCGCAGGTTATCAGGGATCGGAAGTTCCGCCTCCGCATAACCGACTCTGTGGATAACAATCGTCCCATCTTCCGGGACACCTCCGAGACGGAAGCTGCCATCATCGTTGGTCAGCGTGGAGTTTTGCCCAACCTGGACTACCGCACGCGGTATAGGGCTGCCGGATGTGTCGGTGACGGTGCCTACGAGAGCATCAGGGGTAATCGCGAAATCCAACGTGACGTTCTGTCCCAGTTGCTTGGTTTCTACGGTGTAGCCATCGTAGCTCACCGTGATCGTTGCGTTGGCTGGCACATTGTCGATGGCATAGCGCCCTTCGGAATCGGTGACTGCCGTGAGCGATTGCCCGCCGCTGGCTGTCACCGTCACGATCGCACCGGGGATCGGCTCTCCGGTCCTGCGGTTCGTCACAACGCCTTCGATGCGCGTTGGCCGCAGGGTGATCTCAAGACGACTTCCATCTGGGTTGACGGGAACTTGGGTACTTTCATAGTTTGATTTTTGAACGGTTACTATCGTTGCAGCCGGATCTACGACGCGGAACCCGCCGTCGTCGTTCGTTTGCGCCGTCGCGTTCGTTGTCGAGATCGTCGCGTCGGAGACTGGCTTGCCAGTGTAGGCATCCCTGACAACACCGATGAGGCCGCCGTCGTCGTCGTCTCCGGAGACAGCAAGGGTTATTGCCAGCGCGATTACTGCGCCGACGAGGATGAGGCTATACCACCAGCTTACTCGGTCCCACCGGCGACGCCGGCGACCGGCGGGATGTCGATCCGGGATCAAGCCCGACCTCCAGAAACGCTCCATGCGACGAACAACGCAAGCCCAAACCACGCGTTACGCAGCATGCTGTGCGTAACTCATTCGGTTGGCGCATGCGACACTCACACGGCGCACGGTCGGTGCATCCTGGCCATCTTCATGCGCAGAGTGTACACCGTGAACCTGATTCTATCGAACGAACGATCTAAACACCGGCTGGTTCGTAGCACGGCGAATTGCCGGGGTTCCATGGGCACACGTATACTGCTACTTGTGACGGCTTGCACGGACTGGCCAGCCGGCTGTCCGCCATGACGAGGAAGCGCCCGCGTGAAGTTCTCCGCGATCGTCGATAGCTTGCAGGAGGACCTTGCACGCGTTGATGCACGTGTTCGGCGCGCCGCGGAAGTCGAATACCCGGTCCTTGGTGAGATCCTCAGCGCGATAGTCAGCTCCGGCGGCAAGCGCTTACGCCCCGTCCTGCTCTTGTTGGCCGCCCGCGCCTATGACTACGATATCGAGCCGCTCATCCCAGCCGCCGCTGGGGTGGAGATGCTCCATACTGCTTCCCTCGTCCACGATGACACGATCGACCGCGCCCTGCTGCGCCGGGGCCAGCCAACGCTGAACTCCGTGTTTAACAGTGGCACCGTCATCCTCATCGGCGATTACCTCTTCGCCCAATCGGCAATCCTCGCCGCCGAAACGATGAACCCACGGGTGGTGTCGGTTTTCGCGTCCACGTTGGCCGATATCTGCGATGGACAGTTGCGAGAGATCTTTACCGCCCACCGCATCGACCAAACGCGCGAGGACTACGAGCGGCGCATCTACGGTAAGACGGCATCGCTGTTTGCCGGTGCGGCCGAAATGGGTGCGCTCATCGGCAACGCCGACGAGTCCGCCGTGACGGCGCTGCGAGCGTTCGGCGCGGATGTCGGAATGGCGTTCCAGATCGTCGACGACGTGCTCGACCTACAAGCATCGACTGACACAATCGGGAAACCGGCCAACCTCGATCTGCGACAAGGTACGGTGACATTGCCAACGATGCTGTACCTGTCACGCGTCAACGGAGACGACTCGCACGTGCAGCGCGTCGTCGATGGAAACGGCGTCACCGACGAAGAGTACTCGCGCGTCGCCACACTGATTCAGGAATCGGGGGCTATTGAGGAAGCGATGGACGCAGCGCGTAGTTACGTCGACCGCGCTGTTGCACGCCTTTCAATCATTCCCGATCGTGAAGTTCAGCAGCAGTTGGAAGCGTTCGCCAACCTAGCTCTTCATCGCGGCTACTAGCGCAGCCACTTACACCGCGATCAGGCTTGTCTGATACAGACGCTCCGACAAACGACGCCAGATGGCATCTCCCTGTTCGGTGATCTGGGCGATGCCAGCAACAAGCTCGTGCGGTTCTTCTGGGATCATCAGGATCGTACTGAGCCGCTGCTGGTAGCGGCGTTCAATCGTCTTGTCGAGGTACGCGAGTTCGTGCTCTGTGCGAGGAAGCAGGCCGTTCAGAATGAGCAGGTCTGTCGTCACCATCCGTGCGAGTGTCTGGCGTGAAACGCGTGTGGCAATTGCATATTCTCGCCGCGCGTGCTCCGAAAGCTCAGCTTCCTTCGTGGCGAGCTCCGATAGCTCCTCGGTTACCAGATAGGCGGTCAATGCGAAGTCGCGCCACGGGAGAAAGTAGTGACTGTACAGTCCGCCAGTTTCTGTAAGGTGCTGTTGAAGAAACCGGGTTAGGCGCGTCGAGCGTGGACCCTTCACGTTATAAATGACCCAACCCTGACCGCTCCGCAGTCGCAAGTCCAGCGAAGCAAAATACTGGTTCATGCGTTGGAGCAGGTCCAGATCTTGCAAAGGGACGTCATCGACGAGGTAGCCTCGCTCAAACATCTCCACACCTCCGGTTCCGACCAGAACCGTCGTGCGGGTGTCCGACGTTGCTCAATCTTTCGTCAAACGCGGACACACCTTCCCAAACAAACGAAAGAACCGCTGCACGTTGACCTGGTCCGCGACGCCGTGTTCCACATCGGGAACCGCTACGGCTCCCACGCGGGTCTCGCCTCGCGAGCCATGTTCCAGACTCACCCGAACGGCTCCACGGCGCGTGGTCGCGATCTCCGGTTCTTCGACCAATGCTACCGCCAATGGGTCGTGCAGGGGAAACCCCGAACGTCCTACCTCTTCGAACGAGCGCCGCATCACTTCACGCACCAGCACTTCGGCCGGCTCGTCAGCATCGGCCAGTGCCTTCCAGTCGTCCGCTGTCAGTTGCGTCTGTCGCGTCGCATCGAGACCAACCCAAAGTGCGTCGAACCCCGCGCGGGCAACCAATGCTGCTGCTTCTGGGTCGACATAGATATTGAACTCAGCGAGGTCGGTCATGTTTCCGCGGCTGAAAAACGCGCCGCCCATGATGACGAGCTTGGAAACCATCTCCGGCAGGCGGGGTTCCAGCGCCAACGCGACAGCCAGATTCGTCAGCGGGCCGACAAACGCCAGGGCGATATTGCCCTCGTTCGCGCGTACAGTTTGGACGATCGCTTCGGGTGCAGTCGCGCGTTCAATACGGCTGTGCGCTTCGGGCGGGGTCCAGCTGCCCAACCCGGTGTAGCCATGGTGCTCTCGGGCTGTCGCGAGCGGTGCAACCAGTGGACGGCTCATCCCACGATACACCGGTACGTCGAGTCCGAGCCAATCGACGACCCGTAACGTACTGTCGGTCGAATACTCGATTGGGACGTTCCCGGCGACGGTTGTCAGCGCAACGAGCTTGTGACGTTCCAACCGGCTCGCCAATGTAATGGCAACCGCGTCATCTACTCCGGTGTCAACATCCAGCAACAATGGCCGAGGGTGTTCGCTCACGGTGTTCGCGCCTATCTGCGTGCAGCTTCCGCCACCTGCCATGCGTGCACAGGTGGCGTTTCGGTAATCTGCGACTCTGAAACAACATCGATGAAACAGGGGCCGCCATCTGCCAACGCGGCGTGGATGGTGTGATCCAAGTCCTCCGGGTCGGTGACGCTCCACGCGTTCAGGCCGAACCCGCGTGCGATTGCCGCATAGTCGACCGGGTTGAAATCGACCGAAAAGTACCGGTTGTCGTGGTAGAGGTGCTGCAGCTCCTTGATCCACCCGAAACAACTGTTGTTGAACTGCACAAGCACAATCGGCAGGTTCAGGCGGCTAATCGTCTCTAGCTCGCCAACCGACATCCCAAAGGATCCATCGCCCATCACACCGACGATTCTGCTCGTTGGCCGGCCATGATACGCGCCAACCACTGCTGGCAGCGCAAAACCTAAGCCACCGTGCGCCCTCGGGATCACCGTCCAGCGGCCAGCGTGGCGGAGCTCGTACTGCGCGCAGATATACGGCGTTGGCGTACCAGGGTCGGCTACGAGCACTGTGTCATCGTCGAGGATGCGCCGCAGAGCTGCGATCACACGTTGTGGCTTGATCGGCTGTGCTGAGGAGCGCATGAATTCGTGCTGGCTTTCGAAGTATTCCGCCTTGGCCGCAGCGATACGTGCCAGCCACAGTTGTCGATCGGCGTCAGGCGTGGACCCATGCAGTGCATCAGCCAAGTCGCGCAAACACGCTTCAGCGTCGCCGACCAATCCGACGCTCGTGCGGTAGTTATTCCCAATCTGCAACGGGTCGATATCGATGTGGACGACCTTCAGGGTCTCAGACTTCGGGGGGAGCGTCCAGTTCAGGGTAGTGGTCGAGTCGGTGCGAGTGCCGACGAGCAGCAGCAGGTCACACTCGGCTACGACCTGGTTCGCGTACGGGCGGGCGCCATTGCCGCCGACAACGCCCAAGCTCAGGCGGTTCGTCTCGGCGATACTGCCCTTCCCATTGATCGATGTCCCCACTGGGATCAATGCGGACTCGGCTAACGCGGTGAGTGCGTCCCACGCACGGGAGATGAGGACCCCGCCACCAGCAACAATCACTGGCTTGCGTGCCGCACGGATCAGCGCCGCTGCCTGCTCCACGGCTGCAGCATCCGGGCGGATGCGAGCCGCCGGCGCCTCCATGAACTCTGGGGCCGGATACACATCTGCCGGGTCAACCTCAGCCGCCAGCACATCGGCTGGCATCGACAACGCAACTGCACCTGATCGGCCAGACGTTGCCAATCTGAGCGCGCGTCGCACCATCTCGGGCGCTGTCCGTGGGTGATGCAGCCGTGCAGCCCACTTCGTAATCGGCTCGAACAGCCCTGGCTGGTTGAGTTCCGTTAGGACCCCACGACCTTCCTCGCGCACCGGGGTATCCGACGTGAGGCACAACAGGGGGATACTCGAGCCATGCGCTTCCGCCACCCCCGGCACGATGTACGT
>QEUZ01000111.1 GCA_003577355.1 Chloroflexota bacterium
CCGCACCCCAGCGCATGTACACGCCCCCAGCGTTGCTGGGAACCATCGCACTCATTGTCGGTCTGGCGCTGCTGGGGCTGGAGGCGCTCACCGCTATGAACCTGCCCGACCCCCTGCCGCCGCCGAAGCCGCACCCGGAATACGGCTGGATGCGCGCCAACCCCGCGCCAACCCTGGAGCTGCCGATGGGTGAAGGCCCGGTGGCCTCCGCCTGGCCCAACTACTGGTCGATGTTGCACTGGAACCAGGTGGTTAACGGCTACTCTGGCCTGCTCCCACCCAGCTACTTCCCGCTGCGAGAGCGCATGCGCGCCTTCCCGGATGCCGCTACGGTGCGCCTGTTGCAGGGCATTGGGGTGACGACGGTCGTTGTCCACGAGGAGATGCCGCCCGGTGAACGCGCGCGCTTGGAGGCAGCCGCGGCGACCTTCCCGCAACTCACCCTGGCGCTGCCCGGCCCCGACGCCGTCTACACCCTCGTTGCCGACCCGTGGATGTGGCGGCTCGCTGGGGCTGTGCCACCCGGTGCGGATGTCGATTTGCCGGCCGCCAATGCCGACCCGCTGGCTTTTGGCCTGCTGCTGGCGATCCTCCAGCGCGAGGGGCACACCGTTTATGGCAGCGGGCAGTTGGATTACTACGCCTTCCAACCCGCGCCATCCCCGCGCTGTTACACCGTGCTCCCCAGCGGTATCGACCCCACGTCGTTCGGCTACCCTGGCGCGACCGTGGTGCTGCACGAGCCGGAAATGACCCTCTACCGCCGCGCCGGCTGCGAGTAGCCCGGCAGGTGGTGCAGGCCGGCATGCTCGCTGCGCCCGGCAGCTCGGCACGTGCCGGTTAGTCGAGTTCGAACACAATCTCCTGTGCGCCGTCCCGCAGCACCAGCGCGCCCAGTTCCGGCAGTTGCTCGGCCCCGTCGATGATCGTCAGGAAATGGTTGCCGGCCAGCGGCCCGAACTTGCTGGCAAAGCGCGTTTCGCCATAGGGGAACAGGATCTCCGTTTCCGAGATACCAGCAGGGTAAAAGAGGATCTCCCCCGGTTGCGGCGCATGGATCGGGTTCTCCGGCCCGACGCCGATGCTGTAGTCCCCCAGCGGGACCCAGGCCGATTCCCCGCTCCAGCGCGCCTGGATCAGCCTGCTGCGGAACGGCAACACCGCCAGGAACGCCCGGCAGGTCTGTGGAGAGCGCTCCTCTTCCAGCCGCGCCCGAAACCGAAACGGCCCAACCTGGATCCGCAACACCGTCGTCACCCAGCGCACTCCGATCATCACTCCCAGCAGTTGCTAGCGTATTATGCTGGGCGTGGAGTGAGTGATGAGTGATCGGCAGGTGGCAGGGTGATCGTCGCGTCCACGCAGCGACGCTGACGAGCCTTGAACTTCTACCTCGACGTGTCAATCTTCCAATCACTAGTTACTAGTTACTAGTTACTAGTTACTAGTTACTCGTCACTGGTCACTCAACGAAGGGCAGCTACGTGAGCATCAAACTGGGCATTGCGTTGTGGTCGCAGGCGTCGCGCTGGGTCGATTACCAGGCGGCTGCCGTGCTGGTGGACCAGCTCGGCTACGACAGCCTGTGGACGAACGACCACCTGCTGGCCGAGGTGGGCGACCCCACCCAGGTGAAGTTCGAAGCGTGGATCGCCCTGGCGGCCTGGGCTGGCGTCACCAAACATGCCATGCTCGGCCACTGGGTCGGCGCCAACACCTTCCGCAACCCGGCCATCGTCGCAAAAATGGCGGTCACCCTGGACCACGCTTCGAATGGCCGGGCCATCCTCGGCATCGGCGGCGGCTGGTTCGAGTTGGAGCATCGCGCCTTCGGTATCGAGTTCGGCTCTGGCGACGGCCAGCGGCTGGACTGGCTGGACGAAGCGATGAGCATCGTCCGCCCGCTCTTCAATGGCGAGACCGTCACCCACCACGGGCCGCGCTACAGCGTGCAAGACCTGACGATGTACCCCCCGCCGGTGCGTGGCACGCTGCCGATCATGATCGGCGGGGCCGGCGAGCGCAAGACGCTGCGGACCGTCGCCAAGTACGCCGACATGTGGGATACCGGCATCAGCCCGAACATCGACCTGGTGCGGCACAAGCTCAGTGTGCTGGAACGCCACTGCGAGGCGGTCGGTCGCGACATCAGCGAGATCGAGCTGATCATCAGCCCGTCGATCTACATCCGCAACGACCGCGCCGCCGCCCGCGCTGCTTACGACGCTGCGCTGATCAATAACCGCAGCACCCCCGACCCCGAAGCCACGCCCTGGATTGGCCCGCCGGAAGCGATTGCCGAACACATGCGCCCCTTCATCGAGCTCGGCTTCCGCCACTTCATCGTCGATCTCCCTTCGCCCTACGACCGAGAAACGATCGAACGCTGGATCGGCGAGGTGAAGCCGCTGCTGGTGGGGAGTGTTGAGTAGCGAGTAATCGGTGATGAGCGGGGGTATTGTCGGAGCGCGGGGCTATACTCCGGTTGCTGGCGTATCTACCACTGACCGGAAACGAGCCATCGTGAACCAGGTAACACACGTGGTCACCCTGTCTGCCGGGGCCAGACTGTGGGCGGCGCTGGAGGCAGAGCGACCGCTCCAGATCGTCGGCGCGATCAACGCGTACTCGGCCCTGCTGGCGCAGCACGCCGGCTTCCGGGCCCTCTACCTCTCCGGGCAGGGGTGGCCAACGCCTCCTTTGGCCTGCCCGACCTCGGGATGACCACCCTTTCGGAAGTCGCTGAAGATGCCCGGAGAATCACCCGCGCCAGCGACCTGCCACTGCTGGTCGATATCGACACCGGCTGGGGTGGCGCATTTATGATCGCCCGCACTATCCGCGAGATGATCGGCGCCGGGGTCGCAGCCGTACACATGGAAGACCAGGTGCAGGCCAAGCGCTGCGGCCACCGCCCCAATAAGGCTGTCGTGCCGACAGAGGAGATGGTCGACCGGATCAAGGCCGCCGTCGATGCCCGTAGCGACCCGGACTTCAGCATCATCGCCCGCACCGATGCGCTGGCGATTGAGGGGCTCGATGCCGCCGTCGAATGAGCCGCGCGCTACGTCGAAGCCGGCGCGGACATGATCTTCGCCGAAGCCGTCACCGCCGTGCCGGACTACCGCCGCTTCGTTGATACCACCAACGCGCCGGTGCTGGCCAACATGACCGAGTTCGGCGTCTCCCCGCTCGCTACGGTCGAGGAACTCGCCTCAGCCGGTGTCAGCCTGGTGCTCTACCCCCTCTCCGCCTTCCGCGCCATGAGCGCCGCTGCACGCAACGTCTTCACCACCATCCGCCGCGACGGTACCCAGCAGGCCGTCATCCCCCAGATGCAAACCCGCAGCGAGCTGTACGACGTACTCGGGTATCACGCCTACGAACAAAAGATCGACGAGCTGTTTAGGGAACAGGCAACAGGTAACAGGTGACAGAGGCTGGGAGTGGTCGGGCGTCAGCGCCGTGTCTCACTACCGTTGCAGCGTGAACCTCAAGTACGCAAGAGAACACCGGCAGGTTCGTGCAACCACGTTCCCGCATGTAGACAGTGAAGCCGCAGAAGTTGTCTCACGAAATGTTCCAGTTCACCGCCCACCCACCGGGGCCCGCGCCACGCCCCCTTTTCAGCCCTTCTAGATTGGCTAAACTCGCACCAAGTCAGGGGTCTGAGTGAGGATTGAAACAAATGCTGTGGGCGCAATGGCGCTAACAGGCCCACGGGCTTGGGGAATCTGCCTGATCTCAGCTCTGCCAAGGCTAATCTCAAGAATCGGATTTCAACCAAGTCCTCAATGCCTGAGGTTCGTCTGTTAATGGACTGTCAGATTTGGCAGACACAACCAGTGTCGCAGCAATACATTGCTTTTGGCTAGACAAGTACTTGCCCCATTGACAAGGAATTACGGGGGTACTCTCGCCTTGTGCTTCAAGTCGGTGGCCACCCTTGGGTACAGACCTGTTTGTGGACGTTTCCGCGACATCTGTGACATGGAGAGAAACATGCGGAAGTTGATGATGATCTTGGCTCTAGTTGCCACCTTGGCAATTCCGTCGAGTGCCCTCGCTGAGTCAAAGGGTGACGATCCTCAAGTGCCATCGGAGGAGGCGATCAAGCTGGCCCAATCCATCGATCAGGCGACAGACCCATACGCGGCTTACCTCGCGCTCTCCGAGAAAGAGCGACTGATGGTCGATAGTGTACTCGGTGCTGCCGGCGAGACTACTACTGTTGAAGAGACGTCCGAGTATACGATACTAGCATCTGGGTGCTGGTCACGCACCAACACAAAGACATCAACAAGCCTAGGCATCTTCCAGCATCGCATCAGCCAAATCCTTCAATGGTGCGGCAATGGCTCGTCGGTAACGAGCAAGAACGACTGGGTGGAAGTATCCACTGGTACGTTCTGGCAGTACGGCGGAATCATCGACCATTGGACGACAGGTGGCGTTGGCTGGACAACATATCGAGTTCATCGCCAAGCTCAGTTCAACTATTGCCCGCTCTCGGTCGGCTGCGGGGCGCAAACTCACTATCCCATTGTGGACCAGCAAGGGAGCGGTAACGGAGCATACTGGCAGAATTGAGCGCCGATGGGGCGCGAGCACCCGTGCTCGCGCCCCCATTCCCAACCAGTATCCAGAGAGGAATCAACGTGGTTTCCCAGACACAGTCTCGAATTACCTCACATCGTACATTAGTGAGAGCTGCGCTTGTTATTGCAGCACTCGTACTGTTCTTCTTCATCATTCTTCCAGCGTTCTCCTCTGAGTCCAGTGATCCGTCGCCTGGGCCCACACCAACAATGGGCTCTCCCGCGACGCCGAGTCCATAGTCGCTCCGTTGACTGTTCGTTATGAGTCCCCAGCCAGGCCCGATACCCTGGCACCCAGTTCGCTGGCTGAGTGAGGATTGCACTCACGAGTTGCCTCCACTGCGCCAGTGGCCAGGCGTGCGTTGCAACGAGAACAACGACGGTGCGTACTGCCTTGCTGATATTTCGGGCCGCCAGCCGCTATCTTGCCCTCGGTTGATGGCGGTGTGAAAACACAGCTGCATCGTCCGGTGGGCAGGTACGGAGTGTCCAGGCGTGATGTCGGCAGGACACGCACGCAAAGAGCGCAGGGTAGAACCGGAGCCGGAGCAGGGGTTCGGCCCACCGCCGGTGGCGCGCTTCGAAATGCCGGTGGGTGCTCCGGAACAGGTTTCCCATGAGTCGGACGACCCGGCGGTCGCAAGCCGTGCCCGACCGGCGTTCAACTTTGGAAACCTGCCGATCCACCGAATGCCGGACCGGATTGAGGTAAGTAGCCCGGACGACCCAGAGGAACGCGAAGCCGAGGCGATAGCCGAGCAGATCGTTTCAGATGCGTCCGACCTGTCCGGCACATCGTCGCACCCCACAGGCAACCAGAGCGTGCGCCGCCGGCCTGTTGCCGGCAGTTCCATGGCCGGCGGGGAGGATGTGGCCACAGACCTTCTTCATCATTGCACGCTCGTTGCAGGTTTCGCTGGAGAAGGGCATCGATATTGCCGATGTCCTGGCGGCCTTCAACCCCGGCCAGTTGCAGAGGTTGCTGAACGCGGCGCAACAAGGGCAACTACCGGCGGCGGCACAGGCTATTTCGCCGGTTCTGAGCCAGGCGCTCACCGACCAGCAGTCCAGCACGCTAACCTATAACCTGGATCCCAACCAGCCGCCAGACCAGCTCAACCTGAACCAGAGCCGCGAGCGCCAGAGCCCGAAGTACATCGACAACGTCGCCTATCAGGTCATGGTGGGCGTCAACCTGCCAGGCTATTTTGTCTATTGCAACGGGCAGGATCTTCCTATCGTCATCCCCTGGGAGTACGTCAACTACTCGACGAATCCCGTGCCGGCGGTCGACGAGGTCGTCTACAACGACCGTTCGGCTGCCCTGGCGCAGATCGCCGCCAACCCGGCAGCGCCGCGTGCCGCACATGCCTACTTCCAGGCAGCCGGTGGGTTCACGGCGCCGACGATATTCTCGTTCGCGACTGCGCCGCACATCGTCGGCATGTTGCAGGATGCCCTGGGTCGGTTGCAGACCGAGGTGCAGCACGAGTTGACGATTCAGGCGCTCTTCCTGGCCGGTTCGGTCGTCGCGAATTTCGCCTCGGTAGCGTTCGGGCGCAACACCGGCAGCGCCAAGCCGGACCCCAAAGGCCCGTCCCGCCCGACGCCGCCGACCGCCGGCAAGCCCGGCAGCGTCGGCGCGATGCGCTTGCCGAAGTTCGAGGTCGGGCCGGTGGAGGGTGCGGGACCCGGACTCAAGCCGCCCTCACCCGCCGCTGGCCAGGAAGCGGTCGAGAACTCGTTGCCGGTCGGGTCACAACTCGGCCCGACCCGGCGCGTCGGCGTGAGCCGGGAAACCGGCGAGATCGTTGACTTCACGGAAACGGGCTCCGACACGCACACGTTGCGCGGCGTCGTCCGCCAGTGGGACCAACTGCCGCCGGCCGCTCAGAACGAACTCGTCGGCGCTGGCTACGTCACCCGTGGGGGGCGCGTCGTGCGCGATATCGAGATGGTCAAGCGCACAGCCCGCATGAACAACTTCCGGCGCTCCGTCGCTCCTGAGGAGATTCGCGGCGCTCCGCCGGCCGAGGGGAGCAATGTGCCGGGCCATGCCGAATCCAAGCATGGCGTACCACCCGAGCAGCAAGCCTCGGTCCTGAGCAACCTTGAGCGTGTCCTCAACGGCGTCAACGAAAATGGCCGGGAGGTCGATATCTACTGCAAGAGTGTTGCAGTGAACAAGAGCAATCCACAGGAACTGATCGAAATGGCCGTTATCACCGAGGCTGGAAACAAAGGCTCGGTGATCACCGCCTACCCGCGCTCGGCCTCCCACTGGGAGGGCAACGTGTCCTAGTTGAAATCAAGGTCGGAAGCTCAGAGATTGTCTACAGCAACCGCGCCGACTGGGACCTCGACTTCTGGCCCGAGTGGAACTGGCGAGCGCATAGCCAGGCGCCGCCGCCATCGCCCCGGTAACAGGCAACGAGTCGTCGCGTTGCCATTACGACGACATTCCCGCAATTTCAGGAGGCGCTTGCCCAAGCCTGGCCCGGCCCCGTGCCGCTTGCACCCAGGCAGGTGGCCTGTCATCATCGCGTGCGGACAGCGGCTGAGCCGACGGAAGGAACCAGTGCATGCCGGACGCGCCCCCAGGCGGCCTCCCCCTGTTGCCGGGGGCGGCCAAGTTGCTTGCGGAAGTCGAGCATACCCGCGAACGGCGTGGCCATAGCACGCTCGGAGCGTATCACTGGCTGCTGACCCTGCTGGAGTACCACAGCCTGATGCTCGAAGCGCGCTCGCCGGGATTGCAGAGCGGCCCGGCCCGCGACCTGGCTGAGTCGCGCCTGCAAGCCGGGGAAGTCGGCCCGGACCTGCCTGTCGAGCTCGCCCAGGCCGAAGCGCGCCGGCGCGCCCAGGCTCGCGGCGCAACGCGGGTGGCCGAACGGGACTTCGCCGATGTCGTGCTGGCTGCCCTGGGCTACCCGCTGGCGGACGACGCCGTTGCGGGCATCGGGGGCCATGCCGCAACGCCGCGCGAGCAACCGGCCGAGTTGCCCGCTGGATACCGGCCGCGTGCAACCAAACCGACGCCAACCCTGGATGCACTGGGGCGCGACCTGACCCGCGCCGCTGCCGAAGGCCGGCTCAGCGCCATCGTCGGGCGCGACGCCGAAATCCAGCTGATGATCGAAACCCTCTCGCGGCGCACCAAACGCAACCCGGCCCTGGTTGGCCCGGCGGGGGTGGGGAAGACGGCGATTGTTGAAGGTTTGGCCCAGCGCATCGTTGCTGGGCAGGTGCCGGAAACCCTGCGCAACTGCAGAGTTGTCGTCATCCAGCCCTCGCACGTGGTGGCCGGGGCCAGCATGGCTGGGCAGTTTGAAGAACGCATGAAGCAGATCATCGACGAAGCCAGCCAGGATGGCCTGATCCTCTTCATCGACGAAGTGCATTCGCTGATGGGGGCCGGTGGGCGCATGGGCGCAACCGATGCCGCCAGCCTGCTGAAGCCCGCCCTGGCGCGTGGCGACCTGGCCTGCATCGCCGCCACCACCGACGACGAGTACCGTCGCTACATCGAAGACGACACAGCCCTGGAGCGCCGCTTCCAGCCGATCCGGGTCCACGAGCTCTCGGCTGCCGAAACATTGCCGGTGCTGATCAGCCTCAGCCAGGAACATCTGCGTGACCGCAACGTGCGGGTGAACCACGACGTGCTGCTCTGGCTGATCGAGTTCTCCCAGCGCTTCATGCGCAACCGCTATCTGCCGGACAAGGCGGTCGACCTGCTCGACCAGTGTGTCGCCTATGCCCATACCAACGGCCGCACCAGCGTCAGCTTTTCGGATGCGATGGCCGTGGCCCAGCGCATGGTCGGCATGCCGGCAGCGGTGGAGGATCGCCTGGAGACGCTCAAGGCCGAGCTTGCCAACCGCGTAGCGCTGCCGGAGGAGGAGATGCAGGCGCTGGTCAACCGGCTGGAGGTGACAGTGCGTGGCCTCGACCTGCGGCCCTCTCGCCCCAACGCCGTTGTCCTGCTGCTGGACGACGCGGTGAGCCAGGCAGTTACGCTGGCTGAGGTGCTGGCTGAGACGATTACCGGCTCGGCGGAGCGGGTCGTGACGATCGACTTCAGCCGCTTCACCGACCGCTGGTCCTTGTCAATGCTTCTGGGCGCCGGGCCGGGGTACGTGGGCTACGAGGACACCCTGCCGATCCACAAGGTCGCGCAGACCCCCTGGTGCGTCCTGCTCTGCCAGAACGTGGATGCGGCCTATAGCGGGGTGCAGGCAGTGCTGGCCCAGGCGCTGGCCGATGGGTTCTTCACCGATGCCACCGGCCGGCGCATATACCTGAGCGACACTACGGTGATCCTCACTGCTCCGGTCCGGGTGGCCGATGCCGAACAGAGCCTGGGCTTCGGTTCTGGCCGGGCCGCGCCACCCAGCGCTGCCGAGCGTGCCGCACAGGCAGCTGGCGCTGCACGCAACGCACTGGGCGAACCGCTGCTGGAACGCTGTGATGTCGTCATCGCGCGCACCGCGCCGACAACTGCTGCCCAGCGCCGCTGGCTGGAAACGCGGCTGCTGCAGGACCTGGCCGTGCGCTACCTGAAGTATGGCGTGGCGCTGGACTGGGAGCCGGAGGTGGTGGACTGGCTCGCGAACCGCCAGGACATTGCCGGTGGCTGGGAAAAACTCGTCGACGACCAGCTTGCGCCGCTGCTCATTCCCCACTTGGCCGCTGCTGGAGAGCCATACGTCTCGAGCGCCGACAATACCAAGCCGGCCACCGCCCTCACCCTGCAACTGCGCGACGGCAAGATCACCGTCAGCGCGAAGACCGCGGATAACGCAACGGAAGGAGCCAGCTAGTGCCGATCGAGTTCCAACACGATGCCCAGCGTGCCACCTACGAGAAAGTCCTCCCCTGGATGCGCGATCTCTTCGGCGACTACGTCACGGTTGCCGACGACCGCCCCGTCTTCTGGGTGCTGATCGGCTCCGCCTGGACGAGCACCACTGTCTACCCCTGGGGCGACAACGATGCCACGATCACCAGCCGCGCCTGGCTGGTGACCGGCGCCGAGCTGAACGCCGACCTGTTGAAGTACCTGTTGCGGGAGAATGCCGACATGCGCTTCGGCGCTTTCGGCATCGACGCCGACGGCGACATCCTGTTCGAGCACACCGTCGTCGGCTCCACCTGCGATAAGGCGGAGCTGCGCTCCTCGGTGCAGGCCGTCGCCTTCACCTCCGACAAGTACGACGACGAGATCGTCAGGCGCTTCGGCGGGACGCGCATGATCGACCGGCAGCCGCAAGCGTAGCGACGACCGGCGCTGTTGCAGGCCAAGCGGTGTGGACGACCACTCCCTCCGCACTGTCACCGCGCGCGGGCCGGCGCTGGTTGCGGCGCTGGTTGCGCCTCGCGGTTCAGCCGGACCGCCAGCAGCGCTGCCGTAACGGAGAATGCCCCGGCGGCCATGAACGCAAGTTGGTAGTCCCCCAAGATGTCGCGCGCCAGCCCGCTCAGCCAGGCCGCCACCGCCGCGCCGAGCATGTGCGCTGCGAAGACCCAACCGAACACGGTGCCGATATTCCGCCGTCCGAACAGGTCAGCGGTCAGCGCCACCGTTGGCGGCACGGTGGCGATGTAGTCCAACCCGAAGAAGGTTGCAAACACAACCAACCCCCAGGTGCTGCCGACGAACGGCAGGAGGAAGAGGGAAAGGCCTCGGAAGAAGTAATAGATTGCCAGCAGTTTGCGTGGGTCGTGCCGGTCGGTGAGCCAGCCGCTGGCGATCGTCCCTGCGAAATTCATGGCGCCCAGCAGCGCAAGGGCGAATGCTGCTGTGCCTTTGGAAATCCCCTCGTCGTCGGCATAGGGCAGGAAGTGCGTGCCAATGATGCCGATCGTTGTGGCGCCGCAAATGAAGAAGCTGCCGGCGAGCAGCCAGAAATCCGGTACGCGCACCACGCCGCGCATCACCCCACCGGCCCGTGCCAGCTGGGGCGCTTGCGGCTCGTCCGTGCCACCCAATGGCCGCAGCCCGACGTCGCTGGGGTTGTCGCGCATCAATAGGAAAACCGGCAGCAACACGAGCGTCGCCAGCAATGCCAGCAGCAGCACCGCCGCGCGCCAGCCACTGATGTCGATCGTCGCCAGCAGGAGCGGGATAAACAGCAGTTGTCCGGCCGATGACGACGCGCCGAAGACGCCGGTAGCCAACCCGCGTCGCTTTACGAACCAGCGGTTCGCCACCGCCGCACCCAGCACCGTGGCGGCAATGCCGGTTCCCAGTCCGCCCAATGCCCCCCAGACGACCGTGAACTGCCACAGGGCCGACATTGCACTGGTCAGCAGCGCGCTTGTTGCCGTCAGGACGAACCCAGCCAGCATGAGCGCGCGCGGCCCGTAGCGGTCGATCAGCGCTCCACCGGCTGGGCCGGCTAACCCGTAGAGTACCAGCCCAATGGCAATCGCGAACGAGATCGCCGAGCGGCTCCAGCCCAGGTCAGCCTCCAGCGGGGTGATCAGCACCCCAGATGCTGCCCGCACCCCACTGGCCACCAGTAGCGCCAGCGCGGTGACCCCGACAACGACCCAGCCGTAGTAGATGCGCTTGCCCAGCCACTGCTGCATACCTGTCTACCATACCCTCGTGTTCGTTACTCGCGCTCATGCGCCGGCAGCTCCGGAGCGAACGCTGCCAGCAAGTGCTCCCGACACGCCTCCAGGATCCGGTCGCTCAGCTGCGGGTCATCCACTGCCCGCGCCAGCAACACCCCACCGGCCATGCCGGAAAGCAGCGCCAGCGCCGCATCCTGGTCCTGCGGGTCGCGCAGGTAGGGGGCAATGCGTTCGGCAAACGCGCGTAGCTCGACGGTGAACGCATGCCGCGCCGCTGGACCCTGGCGGCGCACCTCGCCGGCCAGCGCCGGGACCACGCAGCCCCCAGCAGGGTCATCGCGATGCTCGCTGCCCAGGTAGCGGGCGAGGATGGCGTGCAACCCCTGACCGGGCGGGGCCGCCTCCGCCCGGCGCACCAGCCGCTCGACCCCATCGCGCAGCCCTGTGGCATAGGCCTCGGCCACCAGTGCGTCCTTGCTCTCGAAGTGTGCGTAGAACGTGCCGTGAGTCAGGCCGATCTGCTCCATCAGCCGGGGGATGCTCGTCCCAGCTACTCCCTGTGCCCGGAAGCCCCGCGTGGCCGTCTCCAGCAGGCGTTCTCGCGTGCGCGCCTTCTCCTCCCGCGTCGTCCTCGCCATGCGCCACCTCCTTTGGTCGCGTTTATATGACGTATATCATATAATGGGCAGCGGGCATCAACGGCCAATTTCGAGCTGGATGTACCGTTCGGAGTGCGCCAGGTATGGGTTCCACCGCTACCGGCTGCCCAACTGCGTGAACGGGTGGAACAGTCATGCTATCCTGCCCAGCAGCATGTGGGTGTGTCTAGGGTTCCGTTGTCGCCCGTCGTGCCTGAACCAGGGCGGCAAGGCTGGGCCGAGCGACGCCACGGCGCTTCGGTGAGCGCCGCACAACTGACGGCACAAAAGGCCGGAGGTATCGAGTACGCCTGCCCGGCGCACGCGCCGGAAGGCGACGAAGGGACCTCGGCCCGTGATTGTTGGCGCCTCCGATGCACATGGTCGCCGGATCCTCCTGACGACCTCGCTTGTCCACCTCAGCAACGATGCCTGCTTCGCCATCCTCTACCCGATCCTGCCACTGATCGCTGCCGACCTGGAGCTGTCCTACGCGCAGGTCGGGCTGCTGAAGGCGACGATGACGGCGGCGCAAAGCGCGTTTCAGGTGCCGGCGGGGATGGCCGGAGAACGCTTCGGCGAGGCGCTGGTGCTGCTGCTCGGCAATGCCTGGGTGGGGTTGGGGTTGGCGAGCCTGGCGCTCGCCGGGGGTTACCTGGCGCTGCTGGCGCTGGCGCTGCTGGCCGGCCTGGGGGGCAACGCCCAGCACCCGATCGGCTCGGCCATCGTCTCACGCGCCTACCAGCGTGGCCGCGCCTCCACCGCGCTCGGCACATT
>QEUZ01000112.1 GCA_003577355.1 Chloroflexota bacterium
GGATGCGCCGCACGGTCGGGTAGACATCGCCCCACTCTGGCGCATCTGCCACCATCGCGTCGGTAATGCCGTGAATGCTGACGACCTCGCTGGGGATGCACCCCTGCGGGCGAACCAGTGATTCGAACAGGACATCGCCGTCGCGGCCGATCAGCGCGATGTCGACGATCTCGGCATCGGCGCCAAGCCCAGTCGTTTCGGTATCGACGAACACGACCTGCGGGTTGCGCAGCGTCGCCACGGCCCAATCGACGGCGGCGCGCCGTGCCTGGTCAGGTGGTAGATAGCCGTTTCGAGCGCCGGGCATCCCCTCTGCTCCTTCCGAATTGGAAACGCACACGCGAGCGCGGGGTAACATTCGTACGCCCTGTATCGTTGTCTCGATACTAGGGAGTGCCCCTGCTGGGCGTCAAGTCACAACTGGAAGTGGTACGTAACAACAGGTGAGAGCGCGCACAACGCATCGCCAACTCGTCGGCCTGCTGAGCATCGTCGCCGTCATCATCTGGGCCGTGCTCCTCGGCCCATTCGCAGCACAACCGGCACTGGCCGCCAAGACGGCCGTCTGGGAACGCTACGACACGACCATCGATGTCCGGCCGGACGGCGTGCTGGGCATTACTGAGGACCAGGTCATCCGCTTCAGCGGCGGGACGTTCAGCGAAGGCTACGCAATCATCCCGCTCAGCCGGGTTGAGTCGATCACCAATATCCGCGTGTTCGAGGGGGATACCGAATACCGGCGGGGCTATGGCGACCCAGGCACGTTCTCGGCCAGCGTCTACTCCGGCGAAGTCGAAATCCTCTGGTGGTTTGAGCCTGCCGAGAACGAGACACGCCAGTTCACGATTATGTACGACGCCGTCGGGGCATTGCGCGTCTACCCCGACACCGGGCGCGAGCAACTGTGGTGGCGCGCGGTAGATGAAGACTTCGCTGGCGATGTCAACAGCGCTACTGTTAGTGTCAACCTGCCGCAGCAGGTCAGCCCCGAACAATTGACGATCGACCAGTACGTGCGTGGCGGCGAAGAGGCGACCCACGAGATCGTCAGCCCAACGACGATCCAGTGGCATATCGAGGGACTCGACCAGGGGGATGCGTTTGAAGCGCGCGTCGAGTTCCCACGGATGACCACGGCGCAGGTTCCGGCCTGGCAAGCCGCCGACGACAAGGCCCGCGAGGAAGCGGAGCGCCTGGCCCCGTACAAGGCGCTGGCCAACGTCATCATGCTGCTGATCGGCCTGCTGCTTCTGGTGGGCGGGCCGATTGGCGTGGTGCTGTTCTGGTACACCCGTGGCCGCGACGCGCCAGTGGCGCTGCCGATCGACCTGCTGCGCGAGCCGCCGGACGACCTGCCAGCTGCTGCTGTCGGGACGCTGATCGACGAAACAGCCAACGACCACGATGTCATCGCCGGGTTGGTCGCGCTGGGGGAGCGCGGCGTACTGGAGATCGACGAGCGCGAGCGCGAAGGCCCGTTGGCCGGTTTCCTCTCTAGCAAGCGCGAGTTCGTCTTCCGGCGCGTCGACGACCAACAGGAGCTTGCGCCGTTTGAAAAAGAACTGATGCGGGCCGTCTTCGGGAACTCGAAGAAGGATGAAGTGCGCCTCTCGCAGATCCGCGAGCGGTTCGCCGAACGCCAGAAAGAAGTGAAGGAAGATCTCTACAAGGAGGTCGTCGCGCGTGGGTACTTCACCCGCAGCCCGCAGTCCACGCGGACGCTCTGGTACACGTTGGGCGGCCTGACCTTTGGCGGCGCGGTGGCGCTGGCGATCTTCCTCTATTCCGCAGTTGCCTCGTTCCTGCCGCTCGCGATCGTGCCGATCATCACCGTTGGGTTCCTGGGGCTGGTGATCCTCGCCTTTGCCGGCGCGATGCCGCGCAAGACCCCGGCCGGCGCCGAGGCCGCTGCCCGTTGGCTCGCCTTCCGGCGTTATCTGGCGGAGATCGAACGCTACGAGAACGTCGCAAACGCCCGCGAAGTGTTCAACCGCTACCTGCCGTACGCCGTTGCCTTTGGGCTGGAGAAGTCGTGGGTTGCCAAATTCGCCAGCGTCGGGGCCGACCCACCGGAGTGGTACGGGCCACGCGGCTGGGATGCCGACTGGTCGCCCCAGCGTCGCCGCCGACGGGGCGGCACGGTTGTCCTGCCGGGTGGCATGGGTCGCAGCGGTGGTCGCTCGGCGGCGGCTTGCAAGGGGTGAGCGATGGGCTGTTTGACCTGTTCAGCGAGGCTGCCAAAGTCTTCACCGCCGCGTCGAAGAGCGGCGGGGGGCGTGGAGGCGGATTCTCCGGCGGTGGCGGCTCGTTCGGCGGCGGGGGTGGCGGCGGCGGGCGCGGGTTCCGCTAGCGCGTGCGCCTCGGCAACCCCGTGAGAGGCAAGCGTGCGTCCGCGTCGAACCGGCAGGCGAGCCACAGCAATGGCCGCTTGGGGCGTGCGCGGCGCCGCACCACCCCGGAATACCGGCTCGCCCAGGGCGGTTATCCACGACGCGCCGGCAACACGTGCCGGCAGCAATGTCCAGATCGGGAAGGGGAGGGAATGGCCCAGGAACTGAGTGCGGACGTGCGGGCATTTCTTGAGGAGCCGCGCTTCGCCGTGCTGGCCACATTGAACCGCGATGGTTCGATCCAGCAAACCGTCATGTGGTACGAGCTGCGTGGCGACCATGTGATGATGAATACCGCAGCTGGCCGCACGAAGGACGGCAACATCCAACGCAACCCGCACGTTTCCATGTGTGTCGAAGACGGCTACCGCTTCGTCACGATCAGCGGCGTGGCGACGATCGACGACGACCACGCCACCTCGCAGGCCGATATCTACGCACTGGCCCGCCGCTATAACCCCGACTTCAAAGAGGGGGACTACCCCGTTTTCGCCACGCAGAAGCGCCTGACCTATCGCATTTCCATCGACAAGGTCATCGCTAACGGGTTCGGGGAGTAGGGGAAACCCTCACCCCGGCCCTCTCTCGGTGCGCGGGAGAGGGGCGCACATGGATAAAACGGCTCTGGGTGGTTCGGCCGCTTCTGCTCGGAGTCCCTATTCTCCCGCGCACCGGGGGAAGGGGCCAGGGGGTAAGGGTCCTCGATGGTCAGCATTGGCTACGCCGCGATGATGGAGCAGTTCGACCCGAACGACCTGCTTGCCTACTGCGTGCTGGCCGAAGACGCTGGGTTTCGCACGGTGATGGTCTCCGACCACTTCCAGCCCTGGACCCCACGCCAGGGGCAAAGCGGCTTCTCCTGGGCATTCATGGCTGCGCTGGGAGCAAAGACCAGCCTGCGCTTCGGGCCGGGGGTAGTTTGCCCCCTCTTTCGCTATCATCCGGCCATCGTCGCGCAGGCGGCCGCAACGCTGGAGGTGCTCTACCCCGGCCGCACCTGGCTGGGGCTTGGCTCCGGCGAGGCGCTCAACGAACACGTCATTGGGGCCTACTGGCCGGAAGCGCCCACGCGCGTGCGGATGCTCTTCGAGGCGCTCGATGTCATCTCGGCCCTCTTCAGTGGCAAGACTGTGCGCCACAAGGGGGAGTTCTTCACCGTCGAAACAACCCGGCTCTATACCCTGCCAGATGCACCCCCGCCGATCTACGTCGCGACCGCCGGCCCGGTGACGGCCGAGCGCACCGGCCGCACCTGTGATGGCATCATCACCGTCGGCGCGCCGGACGAGCGCATCCATGGGCTGTTCGAGCGCTTCGCGCGCGGCGCGGCAGCCCGCGGAAAGGACCCGCGCCGCCTGCGCCGGATCATCCGCCTGCACGTCTCCTTCGCAGACACCCACGCGCAGGCGCTGGAGCAGGCCCTGCGCGAGTGGCCGGTCGGCGCGATGCGCTTCTCCCGCGCCGACATCCGTAACCCGGAGGATTTCGACGCAATGGCCCGGCTGGTGCGGCCGGAGGATTTTCAGAACCGGGTGCTGATCTCGCCGGACATCGATGAGCACCTGGACTACCTGCAACGCTATATCGATATGGGTTTTGACGAGATTTACCTGCACAATGTCGGTCGTAACCAGGAGGCGTTCATCCACGCCTACGGCACGCGGGTGCTCCCACGTCTGAAGGAAGCACCCACGCGCGCAGCCGACGCCTGAGGCAGACCAGAGAGCGGAGAGAGGCGATGCCGAGCGAAATTCGCGTCTACGGGCTGGATGGCGTGCCGGAAGTGCGCCCCGGCGACGACCTGGTCAGCATCCTGGTGGACGCGCTGACCGCCAGTGGCCTGATACTGGAGGCGAGCGATGTGCTCGTCGTAACCCACAAGATCGTCTCAAAGGCCGAGGGGCGGCTGGTCGACCTCGCCACCATCGAACCCTCCGCCTTCGCCCGCGATTGGGCCGCCCAACACGAAAAGGACCCCCGCCAGGTCGAAGTTGTCCTGCGGGAGGCGACGCGCATCGTGCGCATGAGCCGGGGCATCATGATCTGCGAAACGCGCCACGGCCTGGTCTGTGCCAACGCCGGCGTCGATGCCTCCAACGTGCCGGGCGACAGTGTCGTCTGCCTGCTGCCGCTCGACCCGGACGCCTCCGCCGCGCACATCCGCGACGGGTTACGCCAGCGCCTCGGCGTCGCGCCGGCCGTCATCATCAGCGATTCGTTCGGGCGCGCCTGGCGCAAGGGCATTGTCAACGTCGCCATCGGCGTGGCCGGCATGCACCCCTTCGCCGACTACCGCGGCGTCACCGACCCCTACGGCTACGACCTGAGCGTCAGCGGGATGGCCGTCGCCGACGAGCTGGACGCCACAGCCGAACTGCTGGCCGGCAAGACCGACGCCCGCCCAGTCGCCCTGATCCGTGGCTATGCCTACCCCGCCGGAGAAGGCACTGCCCGCGACATCGTCATGGAACCGGAGCGCGACCTGTTCCGCTAAATTGGGTTGACAGACAACAGGTGACAGGCAACAGGGGTTGGACATGGGCGTTCGCACAGTGGCGTTGAACCCCTGCGCCTGATGGCGCACTCTCCGCTGGCGGTGTGCCCGGCACGGGGACCCCTGGCGCCTGATGAGCGGCCCACATCTGCACGCCCGCGCCCGGCGTGACGCGAGCGGCGGCGCCGGTTCCATCAGCGACACGGCGCTCAAGGACCCTGCTTAGAGGCGCGCAGCGCCGGCCAGCACCCAGCTCGTCCACCAGTCCAGCTCGGCGCGTTCACGGGCGGCGGTGGAGGGGTCTGGAGAGGCCGCACCGAGGAGCTTGGGCCAGCCGAGCTGCAGGAATGCGCCCAGCAGTGACAGCTCCAGCTGCGCCTGCCACCAGGCATCGTCGAGCGGCTGCGCGAGCCGAGCCTCCAGGTGGGCGCGATAGCCGGTGATGACCGCTTCCTTGCTGACCGGCAGGCGGGCGGAGTTGACCGCCAGATACCAGCCGAGGTCGAGGCCTGGTTGCCCGGCGCAGACGCGGTCCCAGTCCAGCAGCACAACCTGAGGAGGAGCGCCGGTATGCCGGATGATCCCCAGGTTGCCGAGCTTCCAATCGCTGTGGACGACGGTGACGCGGTAGGGGGCAAGCGCAGTGGTGAGTGGGCGCGGGTCTTCCAGCAACGGTTCGACGATGGACCGCACGTCCGCACCCACGAGTTCCGGCAGCAGCTCCCATCCAGCGGCGATCGCCTTGGGGATGGCGTCTTCCCCTTCGGCTTCACGCCGCCCGGTTTCCGGGCTGAAGGCGTGGTAGACCTGCTCCGGCGTGATGAACCCCAACTCCGCTGCGGCGCGTGCGGACTGGTTCCAGAACGTGGCATGCAAGGCCGCCATCGCGCCGAGGAAGATGTCATTCTCGGCCACGCTGATCGGCGCATCCCCCGCTGGCACAAGATGTGGCGCGATGTCGCGCATCAGCAGCGCGCGTCCACCGCCAGCGTCGTCGTTGCTGCAGGCCACGACAACTGCGTCGATCTCCGGCGGGGTGTCGTCGTACAGCCCGGTCTCCCAGGCGAGGGCAGAGCGGCCGATGCGGTCGCCGGTCGCGCGCATCAGCCAGTCACGGTCGTGGGCGATGCGTTTCACGACGTGGGCGCGGGCGGGGTCGCCATCCAGCAGCACGCGCAGGAAGCGGCTGCCGGAGAGGGAGTCGATGGTCTTGAACGGCTCGACCGTCACCGCCTCCACCGGGCTGCCGGTAAGCGCTGCCAGGGTTGCCGGCTGGAGGAGCGCCTCCAGGCTGGGGTAGAGGGTATGGCTCGGCATAACGCGCCTTCCCGGTATCACGCACTGCGTGCGGCTGTTCGCCAGCGGTGTCCGGGCGCGAGTGTACACTGCGCGGCGTTGTGGCCGGTTAGCCGGGGCGGGGAACGCTCGCCAAGTCGTCCAGAAAGTGCCGGCGGTCCTCCTCCTCTGCGATCCCAGCAGCGGCCTGCTCGCCCAGGGCAATGTGCCGGGCGGCGGTGGCGTGGTCGCCGGCAAGGGCGGCGGCACGCGCCACAGCTTCGTGGGCAAACGCCAGGTCGAAATCCCCGATTGCATGGACGACGCAGCCCTCCAGGCAGCGCTGGGCGTGGTACCGGGCCGCTTCCAGCCTGCCGAGCACGCTGTTTACCCGTGCCAGTTGCCAGTCGGCGCGCGCACGATTGACCACCGTGCCGGCGATGCCCCAGTGGTAGCGCGAGGCGTGGGCGGCATCCAGCATGCGGTCGTCGTCGTCAGGAGTGCGCTCGGCCCGTTCCAGCAGTTCCCAGGTTTCGTTGAACAGTTCGGCGGCCAGCTTGCGGTGGAGTTCCCTGGCACTATCGGTCTGCTCGTTGGCCATCGGCATGACTCCGTTCGGTGTTCGTATTCATCTCTTGCAGATAGCGCCTGCTATGCTCTGGATGATAACCGTCGCTCGCTAGACAACGCGCGAAAAGGACACGTTCAATGCCGATCGACCCCCAGGAGTTCGCAGACCTCCCAGCCGTTGATGTGCACTGCCACCCGTTCCTCAACCGGGGCGCGCTGGATGCCGAGACGTTCACCAACGTCGCATCCTTCGGCGGCGGCTCGCAGGCCTATATGGAGCAGGGCGGCGTCGCGTTTACCGACGATATACGCCACGAGCTGCAAGGGTTGAAGCGGGACACCCTCTACTTCCGGCGCATGGTACGCGACCTGGCCGCCTACTTCGGCGTGGCGCCAACGCTGGATGCCGTGCTTGAAGCACGCAACGCCGCCGTTGCCGAAGGCTACAGCGACTATGTGCGCGACCTCTACGCCGACGCCAACCTGACGACCCTGGTGATGGATTTTGGCTACCCAGTGCCGAACCTGGACGTCGCCCAGGTCAGCGCAGAGCTGCCGGTCGAGGTCGTGCCGGTCTACCGCATCGAGCCGTTGATTGTGGAGCTGCTGCGCGCCGACATTGGCTGGGATGAGTTCGAGCGCCGCTACATCGACACCCTTGCTGATGCGCTGGCGAGCGGCGCGTTCCGCGGCCTCAAGACGGTGATCGCCTATCGCACCGGGCTCGATATTTCCCCCCTTTCGCGCACTCGCGACCAGGGCTACCAGGCGCTGGATGCCATCCGGCGTGGGCTGGGCGGCGGCAGCATGAAGAAGCTGCGCGACCATCTCGTCTGCCGGGCGCTGGAGCTGAGCATGGAGTACGACCGGCCGATGCAGATCCACACCGGCATGGGGGACTTCGAGGTGAACCTGCCCCTCTGCCGGCCGTCGTTCCTGATGGACCTCTTGCGCTTCCCGACCTTCCGCGCCTGCCGGGTGATCCTGGTGCATACCGGCTACCCCTACCACGGGGAAGCGGCCTATATGGCCAACGTGCTGCCACGCGTCTATTGCGACATCAGCGAGGGCACCCCCTTCGCCGGCCATGCTGCCCGCCGGATCATCAGCGAGGTGCTGGAGATGGCGCCGCCCTCCAAGGTGCTCTATGGCTCGGATGGCTTTGGCGTGCCGGAGATCAACTACACCAGCGCCAAGCTCGGCCGGGAAGCCCTGGCCGGCGCACTGGACGACATCGTCGCCGCCGGCATGCTCGACCGCGCCGATGTGCGCGCCATCGCTGGCGGCATCCTCGGAGCCAACGCCCGCCGCATCTACCGGCTGGACTAGCACCAGCACCCTCTGTCGATACACGGACGCTGGCCCAACCCACACTGCGTCACCGTGCAGCCAGCACGATGACGCAGTGCTGATTTGTGCATATTGAACAGCGACGTGGAGATACAACGACGCGATATGCTCATGGAGCATCGGTAATTGGGCAACCAGCACGAAAGGCGCGATGGTTGTGGCCGAGATCACCCTGGGTGACTTGCTCCATTGGCAGCGGGGACTCACCTTTCGCCCGGCGATCGGCGAACGGGAGGACTCCGCCCTGGAGAGGTCGATCACCTGGGCAGTGACCGTGCGGACAACCCAGCCAATCCTGCCGGCCCTGCGCGGGGGCGAGATCGTCGTGGTGCCGCCACGCCGCTTGGAGCGCCTGCGGGAAGCGGATATCGGCGGTGCGACCGACCTGGTGCGCCTGCTAGCCGACCAGCCGATTACCGCACTGATGGTTGACCCGGAGTTCGCGGAACACCAATTGCCGGGCGTGCGCCTGTTGGTGACGAGCGGCACCTTCCCGCACGATGCCGAGGCAACCCTCAACCGCCTGTTGACCGAGCGGCGCGCCGAGCTCTACCGGGTTGGCTCAGAGCTCTCACGTGCCCTGTCGGCCGCGTCGATCTCCGGGGCGGGGCTGGACGCCCTGCTCGATAGCGCGTCCGCCGTCGTCTCGCGCGAACTGGTGCTGCAAGACGCCGATGGTGCGCTCCTCGCTTCCTCACGCGGCGCGCGTGACCGTGGCGCGCTCCCAACCGGCACGATCCAGCGCTTGCTGCGGGGGACCGACGGGGAAGCTGCCCGCATCAGCACCGTCGATGGCGTCACCTGGCTGGCCCAGCCGGTCGCGCTGGTGGATGGGCGACCCGGCCGGCGTGGCTCGGTGCTTGCGATCCAGGTGTCGGCGACCGCCTCGCGTGAGGCCGAACGCCTGGTGCTGGCCCAGACCGCGGCGGCCGTCGAGCTGATGCTCGGCCAGGGGGGCGAAGCAGTCCGCGCCGCCAGCGAGCGGGCCAACCGCGAGGCGCTGGTCGCCGACTTGCTCTTCGGACGGCTCGTCTCCCGCGAGGCCGCCGATGCCCGCGCCCGGCTGTTGGGCATCGACCCCACCCGCCCAACCCGTGTGGCGCTGCTCTCGTCCTCATCCGGCAACCTGCCCAGCCGCGTGCGCGGCACGCTGCCGCACGACCGCAAGCTCCCCGGCGCCGCCGTGGGCGATGGCGAGTATGCCCTGATCCTGGCCGACCCTGCTCGGCTCGCCCAGGACCGGCGCGACATCGGCGCTGTGGCCCGCACCCTGCGAACCAGCGATCCAGCGCTGCTGCTCGTCTTCAGCGAGGAGGTGCGCGGGGCGGCCAATGTGTCGCAGGCGCTCGCCCAGGCGCGCGCGCTGGCACGCCTCGCGTCCTGCGGGGCGATCCACGGCGAGGTCATCGACGCCGGGGATGTTGTCACAACCGGCCTGTTCGGCCTGCTCTATCCGCTCTACTCCGGTCAGGACCTCGACCGTGCCAGTGGCCGCGACCGGCTGCAGGCGTTCGCCACGGCGCTGCTCGGCCCGCTGGAGGCGCACGACCGCAAGCGCAAGGCCGACCTGGTGCCGACGCTCGACGCCTGGTTGCAGCATGGCGGCGCCCTGGCGGAGGCGGCGGAACAGCTCGATGTCCACCGCAATACCCTCGCCTACCGCCTGGGACGTGTCGAGCAGCTCACCGGCCTGACCCTGAGCGACACCCGCACCCGCCTGCTGCTGCAGGTGGCGTTGGCGGTGCGTAGCATGGAAAATGCCCTGAACAGCGACTAACCCCCTGGCGTCACGTTCACTAGCGCGACCATGATGTTACGATCTCCAGCCAGCAGGCCACGTCCTGCATCCGCGCAGGGAATGGGAAGCTGTCAGGAGGAGCGGCGCAGTGCGAGAAGAATCGAAAGCCTTTCTCTGGAAACTCCTGGAAACCGCCAGCCCGTCCGGCTTCGAAGTCGAGGCGGCGAAGGTCTGGCAGGCCGAAGCGGAGACGTTCGCCGATGAGGTGCAGACCGATACCAACGGGAACGTCTTTGCCCGCCTCAAGGGGGACGGCCCGCGAGTCATGATCGAAGGCCACATCGACGAGATCGGAGTGATGATCACCCACATCGACGAGCGTGGCTTCCTCTGGTTCAGCGCCATCGGCGGATGGGACGACCAGGTGCTGGTTGGCCAGCGCATCCGGCTGGCCGGCAAGCAAGGCCCGGTTATCGGTGTGATCGGCAAGAAGCCGATCCACCAGATGGACGCTGCCGACCGTGAAAAGGTCTCGAAGATCAAGACACTGTGGATCGACATCGGCGCGGCCGATGCAGCCGACGCCGGTGCCAAGGTGCGTGTCGGCGACTACGGCGTGATCGAGCAGCCGATTGTCCAGCTCACGCCGGACCTGTTCGCCGGGCGCGGGCTGGACGAACGTATCGGCGCATGGGTGGCGCTGGAGTCCTTGCGCTACCTGGCCGAAGGCGAGCGACCAGCCGCCGATGTCTGGGCGGTCGCGCCAGTACAGGAGGAGATCGGCCTGCACGGCGCGCAGGTTAGTGCCTTCCACCTCGACCCCACCGTGGCGATCGCGATCGACGTGACCCACGCCACCGACCACCCGGAGGCGGACGTGCGTGGCGTCGGCTCCTGCAAGCTCGGCGGTGGCCCGATGCTGGGGCGCGGCGCATCAATCTCCACCCGTGTCCATGACCTGCTGGTGGAAGCGGCTGAGGCGGAGGGCATCCCATATGGGGTCGAAGCCACCCCGCGCTACACCGGCACCGATGCCGACTCGATGGCCTACGTGCGTGGCGGTATCCCAACCGGGCTGGTCTCGATCCCCAACCGCTACATGCACTCGCCGAACGAAACCGCCAGCCTGACCGACATGGACAACTGCGCCCGGCTGATCGCCGCCTTCACCCGCCGCCTCGGCCCGAACCCGGACCTGCTGCGGCGGAGGTAGGTGGCTGGACACCCCCCCGCCCGTGGCGACGGGCGAGGGGGTGTCCAGCGGGTGGCGTGGTGCGTCCTCGTTCCGGCGCAGGCGCCTACATCTGTGAAACGGAACAGCCCCCCTCTGCCCCCTCCTCGCGGGAGAAGGGGCAGGGGGGTGAGGTCACTCCAGGGTGCGGGGCTACCTACGCCAGGGCGCCCATCGGGTCCCAGAGCGGCAGGACGATCGGCTCCTGGCTGAGCGCAGCGCGCAGGTGCGGAGCCAGGCGGTCGCGCCGGACGGCGATCTCGTAGACGTACTCGCTGAACCAGGCGTTGGTCATCACCTGGAACCCACGGTCGCCGGGGGCCGTGCCGTAACTGTCCTCAATGCGCCAGCGGCGCGGCGCGCCATCGACGACATCGACCCCGGTCAGCAGCATGGCGTGGGTCATCACCGATTCGCCATAGAGCAGCCGCTCTGCGCGGGTGAGGGTGTGCTCGATGCCGAACAAGCTCTCGAAATCGTAGATGGCCTCGTGGCGGATGCCGAGCTGGTTGTGCGACATCTTGCTGGCGTCGCAGCCGAACCAGACCGGCTCGCCGCCGACGATTGTGTCCATCGCAATCTGCTGCAAGTGCTCCATCTCGACGTTCAGGTAGACGACCCCATTACCGCCGACCACGTTGTTCAGGCAGTTAACGGTGTAGGTGCGGCCATAGGGGTTGCGTGGGTCGTTGACCAGGCAGACGTACTCCTCAACCGGCAGGTCGACGTAGGCGCGGAAGAACTCGACCGGCGTGCGCTCCGGGTCGCGATGGAAGGCGCCGTCGCGGTCGGTCCACTGCCAGGTGAAACGGCTGGGCGGGTCGCCCAGGCACATGCGCAGCACGCGGTAGATCGTGGCGAGGACATCTGCCTTGTGGGCGTCGATCTCCGCCTGCGGCCGGCCGGCGCGGCGCATGGCGCGCAATGTCTTGCCGCCGTGGCGCAGTTGCTGGGCCAGCACGCCGTTCATCTGGCGCGTGTTGGACGCGCTCCAGGTATCCGGCATCAGCGCCTTCGGGACCAGGCCGTGGCGGGTGACGACGTTCACCAGCATGTCCCACTGGCCGGCGTCCTGGATCGGGTCGGCGTTGATGTAGGCCAGGGTGCGGTCGTCGTCGTCCAGCTCCAGCGCGGTGTCGATGAAGGTTTGCAGGACGAAGTTGGAGCGTTCCAGCTTGTCCCAGAACATCACGAACGACTGCGAGAACTCGAACTCCTTGAGATGCATCTTCTGGGCAGCGCCGACGCGGAACAGGTTGAGCGCCGCGAAGATCCAGCACCGGCCAGTCTCGTACTGATGGGTCGGCGACCAGGCGTCGAGGGTATGGGAGAAGCTGTGGTGGGTGCTGGTGACCGCAGCGCGGTTCAGCGCGGCATCACGCGGCGAGGCCACCCCCAGCGCGTTCTGCCCAGCCCGGAACGCCCCATTCGCGGCGCTGCGTTCCGCCAACGCCTGCAGGTCATCCTCGGTCAGGGCTCCGATTGCCGCTGCGGTTCCGATCGTGGCAGTCATCCCCACTCCTTCCATATGAGGCAACAGGCAACAGGTGACAGGTAACAGGGATACGTCGACGTGCATTCGTGCTGAAACATGCCGCTACCCCTACTATATCCGGTGCAGGCGGGCTCGCAACCATGAGAGTTGACAGGCGGGTGCCCCTCAGACTTTTGCATGCCCCTGATCTGATGCGGAATCCTCGGAGCCGTTGCGATGCCCAAATTCGCACCACGACTGAGAATGCCCGATTGGCGTGCAAAATCCTGAGGGGCACCCTTGACAGGCAACAGGTGACAGGTAACAGGGATACACTGACGTTCTAGCGCGAAGACTCAGGCCGCTACCCCTGCTATATCCGGTGCAGGCGCCCTCGCAACCACGTTCCTCTATCCCTGTCACCTGTTGCCTGTCACCTGCCAACTCGTCCCGGCCCATATACCGCGCGCCCCGGCGCGGCGCCGGTGTGGACGCCGTCGCGCAACACCCGTCCACCGTTCACCCAGACATCGCGGATGCCAACCGAGAGCTGGTGCGGCTGCTCGAAGGTGGCGCGGTCGGCCACCGTTTCCGGGTCGAAGACGACGACATCGGCGTACATGCCGGTGCGCAACAAGCCGCGTTCACGCAGGCAGAGCCGGTCGGCCACGGCGGAGCTCATCTTGCGGATGGCGTCCTCCAGCGTCAGCACCTTGTCTTCGCGCACGTACTTGCCCAGCACACGGGTGTAGGTGCCGTAGGCACGCGGGTGGGTGAACGAGCCGCCAGCCTGCTCCGGGTCGATACCGCCGGCGTCTGTGCTGATCTTGATCCAGGGCTGGCGTAACTGCAGCGGCAGGTTGGCTTCGTCGGCGAAGAAGTAGATTGCGAAGATCCAGCCCTCTTCCGCCGTGACCAGGTCGACCATTGTGTCGTACCAGTGCTG
>QEUZ01000113.1 GCA_003577355.1 Chloroflexota bacterium
GAGCATGCCCCCGCACATCCCTGGCCCCACCCGTAGCCACGCGTGAGGGGGTGAGCGTTCCGGTTGCGCCATGCACAGGACCAGCAGCGAGGCGGTGCACAATGCAGCGCCCCCATCGAGGTCTCGACGGGGGCGCCGGAGAACAGGGTGTTGATGATGCCCGGCTCGCTGTTCGGTATCCCTGGCCCCTCGCCCGTGGGGACGGGCGAGGGGAGGATCGGGGAGTGGGGTGAGGGTTAGCTGCGGCGCCGGGCAGGGGCGAAGCGCAGGGCCATGCCACCGATGACCAGCAGGGCGGCCGCGCCGATGGCGGCGAACAGTGCCCAGTTCGTGCCGTCGGCTACGCCGGTGTTCGGCATCACCGAGGGATCGCCGCCACCGGTCGCATCGAAGGTGGCATCGACCAGCGGCAGCACCGCCAGGCTGCTATCCGCCAACTGCCCGATGGCAACGACGGTGTACACCTTGCCGGCTTCCAGCGCGACCCCCGGGATCGCCAGAGCGACATCGGTTGCGCCGGCCGGGCGCACTTCCAGGTCGTAGGTTCCGGCGTCGACCGGCAGGTAGTCGGAGGCGTTCGGGAAGGCCAGGTTGCTGAAGAGGACCGGCCCGCCAGTAACGGCCACATCGACGGCTGGGGCATCCGGCGAGGCATGGATCACCCGCACGTGCGCCTTGCCGGCCTCCGGCGCGGTCACATCATCAACGTAGACCTGCGGGGCGATATCGGCCAGCAGGCCGACAGCGGCAATCGTGTACCAGGTGTTGGCATCGACAGTGGCCTCGGCAGTGATGACTGCTGGCGAGTCAGCGGCAGCGCCCGCCGGGCGAACCTCGAAGGTGTGCGCACCTGCCGGCAGGTCGACGTAGCCGGTGGCCGCGCCGAACTCCAGCCCTTGCACAGCAACTGCACCATCAACGTAGATGTCCACCGCCGGGGCATCCGGCGAGGCATGCACTACCCGCACCTTTGCCATGTCCTCGGCTGCGGCCGGTGCGACCAGCAGCATCGAGAGCGCAGCAACCAGTAGCGTCGCGATCAACAGGCGGGTTACCCCGCCCAAGCGGCGTGTCACGTTCCAGACCATCCGGCGTCCTCCACTCATCTGCGGCGGTAGCGTTCGACCCGCACCGCGTGCAACTTTTTGCACAGGTATCATTGCAAAGTATTGACATTCGGTAAGTAGCCTGCTATACATGTTCACAAGGGAGCGATGACGACCGGACACAGCCCCTATCCGCCGTGCCACCACAGTGGCCCAGATCCGGTCAGCAGAACTGCATTTGGGAGGAACCACCCACCATGCGAAGCGTGATGACGCACCACCCCGCCACGGCCGCCACGACCACCGCCCTGCGCGGCACGACCTTCGGCAACGGACGCGAGCAGGCGTTCGCCGCATCGCTGGCAGGCATCACACGCGGAGGCCCGCCAGTGACGACTGTTGCCTTTGCACACGGCGCGGAGATCTTCGCCCCCGGCAGCGGCACAGGCACGGTCTACCGGGTGCGCAGCGGCTATGTGCGCCTCTATAAGGTCCTGCCGGATGGCCGCTCGATTACCCTGGCGCTGCTCGGGCCTGGCGAGTTCTTTTCGCAGGACGACGCCGAGGATGGCTACGCCAGCGGCGTGATCGCCGAGGCACTGGGCGAGGTTGCGCTGGAGATGCTGGAGCGCTCCGGCTTTGAGGAAGCGCTCTCCTCCAGCCCGGAGCTGGCGTTGGAGACGATCGCCTCGCAGGAACGCCAGCTCACCGCCTTGCACACGCTGGTGGAACACTTGTTGGCACGGGACACTGGCGTGCGCCTGGCGACGACCCTGCTGGCGCTGGCCAGCGCCTTCGGCAAGGACGAGCGTGACGGCCGCGTCCTGATCGGCCTGGCCCTCACCCACCAGAGTTTGGCGAACATGATCGGTTCCAACCGCGTCACCGTCACCCGCAAGCTGATCGAGTTCCAGGCCGAAGGTATCGTCGTCTCCGAAGGGCGCAACGCCCTGCGTGTCGACATCGCGGCATTGCGCGAGATCGCCGAGGTCGTCTAGGCGCGCCATTTCGACGGAGAAAGGGAGTGCCATGCACAGTGAACAACACGAACCGGACCAGCAGCCCGAGCCGACGCCAGCCGGGGCCACCGGGTCGGCCACACCAACAGGCGCCAGTGCCGCCCCGCGTGTGCTGCTGATCGGCGGCACTGGCTTCGTCGGCGATGGTATGCGCGAGCGCATGCGCGCTGCGGGCTTTCCGGTGCGCCTGCTGGTGCGCTCCAGCGACGCGGCGGCGCGCTACCAGCGAGAGGGCTTCGACACCGCTATCGGCGACATCACCGACCGCGCTTCGCTGGAGCGCGCGCTGAATGGCTGCGATATCGTCGTGAACCTGGTCGGCATCATCAAGGAAAAGGGGAACGCCACCTGGGAGCGGCTGCACTTCGGCGGCACGGTCAACGTGATCAACGCCGCCAAGCAGGCCGGCGTGCAGCGGATGATCCAGATGAGCGCCTTGGGGGCCGGGGACCTGCCCGATTTCCCCTACCACTACACTAAGTGGCGCGCCGAGAATGCCCTCAAGGAGAGTGGGCTGGAGTGGACGATCTTCCGCCCCTCGATCATCTTCGGCCCCGGCGAGAAGGTGCAGTTCGTCTCACAAATGGCCGACCTGGTGCGCAGCGCACCGGTTGTGCCGGTAGTGGGCAAAGGGGATTCCCGCTTCCAGCCGGTCGCACTGGACGACGTGTCCGATTGCTTCATCGTCGCCCTACGCGACCCCGCCACCATTGGGCACACCTATGAACTGGCTGGGCCGGATGTCATCACCTACGAAGGGATCATCGACGAGGTCATGCGCGCCCTGGGCAAGTCGAAGCGCAAAGTGCACATGCCAGTGGGCCTGATGCGACCAGCCGTAGCGCTGATGGGGGTCATCCCATTCATCGACCCGCCGGTGACGACCGAGCAACTGAAGATGCTCAAGCTCGACAACACCACCGAGCACAACGCCGTACCGGAGCTGCTCGGCCGCCCGCCGAAGCCGATGTTCGGCAACATCGGCTTCCTGGCGCACACTGGGTAGGCGCTAGCCGCCGAAGGCCAGCAACAGTTGCTCGGTGCGCTCGACGCGCTCGCCGGGCGGAGCGAAGATCGACGCGCCGAAGTCGGTGACGCCGGCGGCGGCTAGCTCGCGGAGCCGCGCCAGCACCTCGTCCTCGGTGCCGATCAGGGCGACGTGCGATGGGTCGGGAGCATCCGCCTTGTCGAGAATCGCGCGGTACGAGGGGAGCTGGCCGTAGCGCTCGAACGCTGCGGCTACCTGAGCACGCACAGCCGGGCCGTTGTCGGTGACGCAGACCGGCACGCAGTTGACGACGCGCGTGGCTGGCCGGCCGGCGGCGGCAGCTGCGGCGCTGATCGTTGGCACGGCATGCTCCGCCAGGTAGCGCGCGCCGCCCATCCAGACGACGGTTCCGGCCGCTTCGCGCCCGGCCAGCTCCAGCATCCGCGGGCCGAGGGCGGCCACTAGCACTGGTGGCGGGTCAATATCATCCGGGACTGCGATGCGGAAGTTTGTGATGCGCACGCCCTTGCCGGCGCGGGTGACGACCTCCCCAGCCAATAGCCCGCGCAAGCAGGCGAGGTATTCGCGCATGTGGCGCACCGGCTGTTCCCACGGGATGCCTAGCTGCGCTTCGATCACCACCTGATGGCCGAGGCCGATCCCCAGCGTCAGGCGGCCGCGGCTGGCGACCTGGGCGGTCAGCGCCTGTTGCGCCATCACCGCTGGGTGACGCGGCCAGGTCGGCACAACGAACGAGGCCAGCTCGATGCGCTCGGTGCAGCGGCCTGCCAGCGCCAGCATCGTGAGTGCGTCGTAACCGGCAGACTGGATGTTGACCGTCCAGACGCTGCTGAACCCCAGCCGCTCGGCCCGCTCGATCTGCGCCAGCATCTGTTCCAGTCCAACTGCGGCCCCAGGACCTGGGATGACCATGCCGATCCGCATCTGCGCCCTTGTCCTCCTGCTCCGTCAGCGTTGTTTCCAGAGGCACGATACCGGCAGTTGCGCGTCGGCGGCAAGGCCCACATTCCGCAACGACCGCTCGGGATGCCTCCGGGAAATGCAGTGTCAGTGCCCTCAACACATGACAGCACCGGATAGAGGCGCGTCCGGACGCCAGTCAACCGAGTTGACTCCAGATTCGTCGCTGGCTGACAATCGGTCTCGAACAACTGCCATGCGAGACGCGATGGTCCACGTGTAGGTGGATCGGATGAAGGGCTTGGCGGCGTGTCGACGACGATCGAATGCCCGCACTGTAGCGGACAAGTAGCAGTCACCGACCGCTTCTGCCCATACTGCGGCTCACCACGTACGAGCGTGCGGTTAGAGCTCGAGCAGGCAGCCGCGACCACCGGCATCCCCTATGAACGCCTGCTCGCCCAGGCGCGTGTCGCAGGCCAACGCCTGCCGGCCAGCATCGACGCGCCGGACCAATCGCGCCAGCCGGTCATGGTAGCGACACAACCGGAGGTAACCAGCCTGGCATTGCCGGCCCTGCTGATGCTGGCGAGCGCCGTGCTCGTCGTTGTCGGCTCGATCGGGCCGTGGGCGACGATCTTCCTGGGATCGATCTCCGGCCTGGATGGCGACGGTCGGTTGACGTTCTTCCTGGGGATCGTCGCCGGCATTGTCGCCCTGTTGCGCATCGCCCAGCCGACACGCAGGCGCGCGTTGGCCTGGCTGGCAGCAGGCGTCTTCACCGTCGCGGCAGTGATCAGCATCTACGACTGGAGCAATCTCCAGCAGGTTGCCGATAGCAGTTCAATCGCTATCATCCGCGTCGGCTGGGGGTTGCAGTTGACGGCGATTGCTGCCGTAGCTGGTGCGCTGGTTGCATTCGTCGCCGCCGTGCGCCGGGTCTAGCGTATCGTGACGGCGCATCGATGCAGTGCCTGATGACGTAACCCTCGGAGGTATGACGGACGTGCTGGGCAGCTCCTCGCGCCCCCGGCCTGACGATGCCTGCGGCGGTATTGCGCCAACGGAAAGTGGTTACTCCTGTTCAGCGATCTGGTGCGGGTCTACCGCAACGATATCGTCGATGCCGGCAAGCACGCCCAGTTTGTCGTGCTGCTGGCGTTTCTGGTCACCTTCTTGCTGGTGCGGGGGATCACCCATCTGATTCGCAGCAAGCGACTGCCGTTTCTGCACGACATCTCCCACGGCAACACCCATATCCACCACCTGGTGTGGGGTATTCTGCTGCTGCTGATCACCGGCTATCTCGGCATTGCGCTCGATCCGGCAGGCTGGCAAACGCCACTGGCGTTGCTCTTCGGCGTCGGCGCGGCGCTGACGCTGGATGAGTTCGCGCTCTGGTTGCGGCTGGAGGATGTCTACTGGGCCAAAGAGGGCCGGCGCTCGGTCGACGCAGTGATCGTCACGGCAATCCTATTGGCGCTGTTCGTGTTGGGTTGGCGGTTCTGGCTCGATGTTGGCCGGCTCGTTGGAAACGCATTTGGCGTAGCATAAGCGGCACGTCACACCTGGACACATGTGGAGGCGCCGGCATGGCAACAGAAACCGAGCGGTGGCGCGCGAATCTGCAGGCGGAGATCGACGGCATCAACCTCTATCGCGGACTCGCGGAACTGGAGCAGTCCCCGGAACTGTCGGCCGTGTACCTGCAGTTGGCAGCGGCGGAAGAACGGCACGCTGCGGTCTGGCGCGAGCGGCTGACGGCAGCCGGTGAGCAGGACATCCCAGATCGGCCGGGCTGGCGCACCCGCACGTTGCTGGCGCTGGCCCGCCGCTTCGGCATCGGGCTGATCCTGCCGACGGTCCGCGCCCACGAGCAGGCCGATAGCACCCGCTACAGCGGCCAGGAGGACGCCGTCGCCGCCGGCATGGATGCCGAGGAGCGCTCGCACGCGCGGCTCTTCCGGGCCATCGGCAAGCAGTCGCCCAGCGGGTTGGCCGGCAGTGGACTAGCCCAACTGGAAGGGCGTCACCCGGCCGCTGGCGGCAACGCCCTGCGCGCTGCGGTCTTGGGGGCAAACGACGGGCTGGTGTCGAACATCAGCCTGGTCATGGGCGTGGCCGGGGCCGACCTCGCCGCGCGCAGCATATTGATCACCGGCCTGGCCGGGTTGCTGGCCGGCTCGCTCTCGATGGCGATGGGCGAGTGGCTTTCTGTCCAAAGCGCGCGCGAGCTCTACAGCCACCAGATCGCGATCGAGCGCGAAGAGCTGCTCGCCTTCCCGGAAGAGGAGGAGGCGGAGCTGGCCCTGATTTATCAGGCCAAGGGGGTGCCGGTTGACGAAGCGCGCGTACTGGCAAAGCGCTTGATCGCCGAACACGAACCGGCACTGGACACGCTCGTGCGCGAGGAGCTGGCGATCGACCCAGGGGACCTGGGCGGCTCGGCCTGGGTCGCCGCGATCACCTCCTTCATCCTGTTCTCCATCGGGGCGATCATCCCGGTGCTGCCCTACTTCTTCGTCAGTGGAGGTATCGCCATTGCACTAAGCATCGGGTTGAGCGCGGTAGCCCTGTTCGTGATCGGCGCCGGCATCACCGTCATTACTGGCACGAGCGCGTTCCGCTCGGGCATGCGCCAGGTGCTCTTCGGCGTAGCGGCGGCGGGACTCACCTTCGGCATCGGCCGCCTGGTCGGGACCAGCCTGGGTTAGTGGAGTGACCAGTGACCAATGGTTTGCATCCCTTTGTCTGAAGTGCTCTTCCCTGATGCAACGAGCTACCCTGACCCGACAGCGGATGGTGCTGGAACACTCGTGTGAGGCTACATACCGGCGACAGTGGCTGGCGCGGGTGGATATGGACTGACGGCAGGCACGCCCTTTGTCGCTGCACACAGCCAGTTTGCACGCTATCAGGCGGACGCTCCGCCCCACCGTGTGTCCGTCATGCTCCAGTCACCACCCGCCCATCAAGCATGTGGATGATCCGGTCGGCGCGGGCGGCCACGTTTGCGTCGTGGCTGACGAGCACCAGGGTCACGCCACGTTCCTGGCGGACCGACTCGAGCAGGTCCAGAATGCGCGCACCCGCCCGCGAATCGAGGCTGCCGGTTGGTTCATCCGCCAAGAGGATCGGCGGGTCGTTGGCGAGCGCCCGCGCGATCGCCACCCGCTGGCGCTCCCCACCCGACAGCTCGGTCGGGCGCTTGTGCACCTTGTCCCCCAGCCCCACCAGGGCCAGCAACTCTTCCGCCCGCTGTTGACGCTCGCGGCCGCTGCGCCCAATCTCGAACATTGGCACCTGCACGTTTTCGCTGGCGGTGAGCGTGGGGAGCAGGTTGTGCAACTGAAAGATGAGGCCAATCCGCCGGGCCCGGTAGCGGCTGAGGTCCCCCAGCGTCGCGAGGTCCTGTCCATCGACCAGGATCGTGCCAGCGTCCGGCTTCTCCAGCGCCGCAATCAGGTGCAGCAGCGTCGATTTCCCGCAGCCGGAGGGCCCAGTGATCGCCACGAACTCCCCAGACGCAATGATGAGGTCGGCGCCAGTCAATGCTTGGATGCGCCCCTGCTCGTACGACTTGACGAGCCCACGCACCTCGATGGCGGGAACTGCTTCACTCATGGCGCAGGGCCTCCATCGGGGTGAGGCGCACGGCGCGGAAGGCCGGATAAGCCGCGCCAACCAACGCCACCACGACCGCGACAACGAGGGCGCGGATGAAGACTTCCGGCGCATAGCTCGGCTCGATGAACGCCTTGACCGTTTCGAGCAGCATGACGCCACGGATCGCGACGAGACCGAGCAGTACCCCGACACCGGCTGCAATGACGCAGACGATGAGCGACTCGCCAACGATCATCCGCAGAATGCGCTGGGTGCTCCAGCCGACCGCCCGCAGGATGCCGATCTCGCGGGTGCGCTCGTAGACCGACATCACCATCGTGTTCATCACCCCGATCGCCCCGATGCCGACCGCCAGCACCGAGATCGCCAGGTTGAGCGCATCCATAATCTGCACCCCCTGGTCGACCTTGCCGACATCGCCGATATCGGCGATGACCGCCAGAGTGGGCCAGGTCGCTTCGATCGTGGTGGCCAGATGAGCCGGGCTTGCACCTGGCCGCACCTTCACGAAGACGGCCGTGACGATACCCTGCCTGCTGGTGAGCGTCTGCAGCGTGTCGAGCACCGCGTAGGCGCCGTTGTCCTGCAGCGCCGTGCCGGTGCGATAGATCCCGACAATGCGGAAGTCGTTGGCGCCGATCGTGATCCGGTCGCCAACGCCGAGCCCCAGTGCAGTTGCTGCCCGTTCGCCGAGCAACACGTCGTCTGGCGCCTGCAGGGCGGCAACGCCGCTTACAAGGGTGGGAGGCGACTCAGCTAGGTCGGCTGGCCGGATGCCGAGCGTCACGAAATACGGGTTGCTGCCAACCCGCGACACATCCATGAGCACGCCATGTGCCCAGAGCACATCGGGGTGTTCAGCGAGCGCAGCCCACTCCTGCACTGAGACAGCGCTGAACGTCAGGTCCGAGGCGCCCTTCTGGGCCACCATGAAGTCGGCGTCGCCGGTGCGGATCATGCCGGCGAAGGTCGAGCGCATCCCGCCGGTGATGGCCCCCAGCGCCACGACAGTGGTGATGCCGATACTAATGCCCAGCACAGTCAGGCCAGTGCGCACCCGCTGGCGCAACAGGTTCTTGAGGATCAGGGCAAAGAAGGACATGCTTGACTTCCGCTCACTCACCTGCTGGGCCGGTACGTGCGTCGGCCCGTCGGATCGAGCATAGGCCACAGGGTATGGCGATGCTGTAACGCTGCCCGTGCTGATGTGACAATCGCGTGAAAGACTGCTGTAGCTCAGGCTGTCCAACGCGAAGGTTCCGATGCCCAGCCGGTCCTGCAGCGAAAAGGTGATGACCTCCTCACGCTTGTCGATCAGGGGTTGGCCAGGGAACATCGGTATGATTCCCCCGGTTGAGCTGACCGCACCCGTGGGGGGTTATTTGGTATGCAACGTCGTTTGAGGATGGGGCCGCTGCTCGCCGCCGCACTCGTGCCGTTGGTGTTCGGCATGTTGCCAGCGGCGGCCGCCCTGCCGGATGACCCGGCCTACGCGGCGGTGTGGGCACGCACCGACCGCCCGGTGGCCGATGGGCTGGCGAACCGCACCTGGATGTGGGGACCGGAGCCCTTCACCGAGCATCTCGAGGAAGCGTATAACGAAGCCCCGGCTGGCCGGCGCAGTGTCCAGTATTACGACAAGTCACGCATGGAGATCAGCAACCCCTCCGGCGACCCCAACGGCATCTGGTACGTCACCAACGGGTTGCTGGTGATGGAGTTGGTCACTGGCAGGCTGCAACTGGGGGATACGGCCTTCCAGCAGCGCGAACCGGCCCAGGTGAACGTGGCGGGCGACGCCGATGACCCGCACGGCCCGACCTACGCCACCTTCGCGCTGCTCCGCGACCTGCCCCCGGCCTCCGATGGCGCGCTCGTCACCACACGCCTGGCGCGCGACGGCAGCCGCAGCGACGACCCCAGCCTGGCGGCGCGCGGTGTGCGGGTGGCGCAGCGGGTGACATCAGGGCCGATCGACCACCAGATTGCTGCGCCGTTCTGGGAGTTTATGAACGCGACCGGCATGGTCTACGCCGACGGTGCGTTCAGTGAAGCCCCGCTCTTCCCGCAGCCGTACTACGCCACCGGCTACCCGATTGCTGAACCGTACTGGGCTGCCGTCCAGGTGGGCGGGGTGACCCGCGATGTGCTGATCCAGTGCTTCGAGCGCCGCTGCCTCACCTACACGCCGGACAACCCACCCGGCTGGCAGGTGGAAGCGGGCAATGTGGGACGCCACTATTACGCCTGGCGCTACCCGACGCCAGACGACGATGACGACGACAACACCAACCTGCGTGGGCTGGTGACCGAGGTGATCGATGGCGACAGCATTCGCGTGGCGCTCGCCAACCGCACCTGGGAGGTGACCTATATCGGCGTCAACGCCCCCTCCATCGCTGGCGAGGTGGAGTGCTACGGGCCGGAGGCAACCGCGCGCAACACGCAGCTGGTGCTCGGCAAGACGGTGACGCTGATCCCAGATGTCACCTTTGCCGACTGGAGCGGACGCTTGCGGATGTACGTCTACATCGATGGCGTGTTCGTCAACGATCAACTGATCCGCGAGGGCTACGCCCGCGCCGTCACCGCCCCACCGGATATCCGCTTCGATGCCCAGTTCGCTGCAGCGCAAGCCGCCGCCCAGGCCGCAGGGCTGGGGCTGTGGGGAGCGTGCGGGTGACGAGTTGTGAGTGACCAGTGACCAGAAACCAGTGATGAGGGAATACGGGACAGGTGACCGGTGACGGGGTGGTTCGGGCCAGGGGGACCAGGGCAAGGTTCGCTGCCGCAAGACCAGTTGCCGGACCAGGACTGCATGGAGGGAGGGCGATACATGGCTGAAGCGCGGATGCGGGACAAAACGGCGATTGTTGGCGTCGGCAACACCGCCTTCGGGGCACTCTATCGTGACCTTGACCCCGAGCGGACCGCCTACGAACTGGCGGCCGATGCCCTGAAGGCGGCCATCGACGACGCCGGCATCCGCAAGGACGACATCGACGGCCTGCTCTGCGTCCGCACACCCTCCTACGGACGGATGGCCGATATCCTCGGGCTGCACCACCTGCGGCTGGTCAACGCCCTGGAAGGCTCCGGGCGCATGGCCGGCGTGGCGCTGCAATACGCCGTTGGGGCGATCATCAGCGGCCAGGCCGAGACTGTGGCCATCGTCTACGGCAACAATGGCCGCTCGGTGGGAGAGCGCTACGGCGGGCGCTTCGCCGATGACTCACCGGCCGCTTGGGATGCCATGTACGGCATGACCTCGCCGGGCGCGGCGGTGGCCCACATGTGGCGGCGCTACATGCACCTGTACGGCGCGCGCGAGGAACACCTGGCAGTCGCGGCGATGAACAACCGCGCCAACGGCGCCCTCAACCCGAACGCCGTGTTCCAAAAGCCGATTACCCTGGAGGAATACCTGCGAGCGCGCTATATCGCCGAGCCGCTGCGCCTGTTCGACTACTGCATCATCAACGATGGCGGCGTCGCGATGATCGTCACCACCGCCGAAAAGGCCAAGACACTGAAGCAGCCGCCGGTCTACATCGGGGCGACCTATTCGGCGACCGACCTGACCAATTACTACACCACCCACGACTTCTTCTATGGCGCGATCCAGGACATCGCCGGGCGACTCTACCGGGAAGCCGACGTTACCCC
>QEUZ01000114.1 GCA_003577355.1 Chloroflexota bacterium
AGGAGGAGGGCAAATGGCAGGAACATCGTTGCAGGCTGATGTGCTCGGAGGGTTGACCTGGCGCTCGATTGGCCCCCACCGAGGTGGGCGCGTCGTCGCGGTTTCCGGCGTGGTCGGCGACCCGGTAACGTACTACTTCGGGGCCTGTGCCGGGGGCGTTTGGAAGAGCAATGATGCCGGGACGACCTGGTTCAACGTGTCCGATGGCTTTTTCAACACTGCCGCGGTTGGCGCGTTGGCTGTTTCCGTATCAGACCCCAACGTGATCTACGTCGGCACGGGTGAAACGTCGATCCGTGGCAACGTGTCGCACGGCGACGGGGTCTACAAGAGCACCGATGCCGGGAAGACATGGACGAACGTCGGCCTGAAGGATACCCGCCATATCGGCAAGATCCAGATCCACCCGACGAACCCGGACATTGTCTACGTTGCCGCGCTCGGCCATGCCTGGGGGCGCAACGACGAGCGCGGCGTCTACCGCAGCACCGACGGCGGAAAGACCTGGGAGCAGGTGCTGTTCAAGAGCGCTGGCGCTGGTTCCCACGACATCTCGATGGACCCGAACAACCCGCGCATCATCTATGCGGCGATTTGGGACGCCCAACGCTACCCGCATATGCTGCGTTCCGGTGGTGAGGATAGCGGACTGTGGCGCACCCGCGATGGCGGCGACACCTGGGAAGACATCAGCCGCAAGCCGGGGCTGCCGAAGGGGCTGCTGGGCAAGATCGGCGTGGCAGCGTCACCGGCGCAATCCGACCGGGTTTGGGCGTTGATCGAAGCGGAGGATGGCGCGCTGTTCCGCTCCGACGACGGCGGCGATACCTGGACGCGCCTGGCCGAAGACGCCTACCTGCGTACCCGCGCCTGGTATTACATGCATGTCACCGCCGACCCCAGCGATGCCAACACGGTGTGGGTGCAGAACTACGGCCTGCACAAGTCCATCGACGGCGGCAAGACCTTTACAACCGTCCCCACTGCCCACGGTGACGACCATGCCCTCTGGATTGACCCGCATAACTCCGACCGCATGATCGAGGGCAACGATGGCGGCGCGGCGGTCACGTTCAACGGCGGGTTCTCCTGGTCGTCGATCTTCAACCAACCGACAGCTCAGATGTACCATGTCTGCGCCGACGATGACCTGCCCTACCGGGTCTATGGTTCTCAGCAGGACAACAGCGCGATCAGTGTCCCGACTGCAAGCGTCGAAGGGGCGATCCACGAGCGCGACTGGTTCGAGCCAGGTGGTGGTGAGAGCGGCTACATTGCGCTCAAGCCCGACGACCCCGACCAGATCGTGGCAGGCGCGATCGGGAGCGGCGCCTTCAATGGCCGGCTGATCCACTACAACCGCAAGACCGGGGCCCACCGCAACATCACTGTCTGGCCCGACCTTGCCGGCATGGGGAGCGGCGCCATCGACTTGAAGTACCGCTTCCAGTGGACCTTCCCGATCTTCTTTTCCCAGCACGACCCGGATGCGCTCTATGTCGCCGGTAACCGCATCTTCCGTTCCACCAACCTGGGCGCGAGCTGGGAAGTGATCAGCGGCGACCTGACGCGCAACGACCCCGAAAAGCTTGGGCCGAGTGGTGGGCCGATCACCCGCGACAATACCGGCGCCGAGGCGTACTGCACGATCTTCGCGCTGGTCGAGTCACCGCACCAGGCTGGACTGTTCTGGGCCGGTACGGATGATGGTCTTGTCCATATCTCGGAGGATGGCGGGCGCACCTGGGAGAACATCACCCCAGCGGGCTTGCCGGAGTGGGCGTTGATCAGCACGATCGACCTCTCGGTGCATGACCCAGGCACGGCCTACCTTGCCGCGACCCGCTACAAGCACGACGACACCACCCCCTACCTGTACAAGACGAACGATTTCGGCCGCACCTGGACGCTGATCACCAACGGCATCCCGCAGGACGACTTCACCCGGGTCCTGCGGGAGGACCCCAACCGGAAGGGCCTGCTGTATGCTGGGACCGAGACTGGGGTCTACATCTCGTTCGATGATGGCGCGAACTGGCAGCGCCTGGGGGGTAACTTCCCGGTTGTGCCGGTGCACGACCTGATCCTGAAGAACAACGACCTTGTGGTTGCAACACACGGACGTAGCTTCTGGGTGCTGGACGACGTGACGGCGCTGCACCAACTGGCCGATGCCGACGGCAGCTCCGGGGCTGTCCTCTTCCAGTCGCGCCCGAAGGTGCGCATGCGCGTCTACGAGGGGTACGGCAACGCTCCGACTTCCGACTACCTCAACTGGCGTGGCGCCGGGACAAGTGTCATCGCCTACCGCACGATCACGCGCCCCGACGGTACGACCTACGACCAGTACGTCAACGCCGGGGAGAACCCGCCAGCCGGCATCCCAATCTCCTACTGGCTGAAGGAAAAGCCCTCAGGCGGCCTGACGCTGACCTTCAAGAATGCAGATGGGTCGGTCATCCGCTCGTTCAAGAGCAAGGTCGAGTCGGATGACAAGGACGCGAAGTCCGACCCCGGTCCGCATGCCCCGGCCAACGCAGGGCTCAACCGCTTCGTCTGGGACATGCGCTACCCAGGTGCGGCAGTTGTTGAGGGGCAGGACCTCCGACCGTGGGAGCAGCCGATCGGCCCGCTAGTGGTCCCGGGCGTCTACAGCGTGGAGCTCACCGTCGGCGACACCACGCTGTCCCAGCCACTGACGGTGCTGCAGGACCCCCGCATCAGCGCGACCCCGGCCGACCTGCAGGCCCAGTTCGATTTGCTCTTGCGCATCCGCGATGCGCTGGCGGAAACCAACGGAGCGGTGAACAAGATCCGCGCGATCCGCGAGCAGGTCGAGGGCTGGGAGAAACGCTTCAAAGGGGCCGAAGGTGGCCAGGCAGTGCTGGACGCCGGCAAGGCTGTGCGCGACGAGCTAGCCGCGATCGAAGACCAGTTGATCGACACGCACGAGAACAGCCCGCTGATGTTCCCCAGCAGGCTCAGCGAGAAGATCAACGCCCTCTCCGGCTTCGTCGACAGCTCCGATGATGCGCCGCCACAGCAGGCATACGACGTGCTGGATGAGTTGACCGCCAAGCTGAAAGTACAGACCGACCGGCTACAAGCTGCAATCGACGGGCCGATCGCCGCGTTCAACGCTGCTGTCGCGGCCGCAGGGAAGCAGGCGGTGGGCTAGCGCGAGGGATACATCCACGCCATACCCATCGGGCGTATACCCAGATGCGGATGAGCGAGGAGAGACGCGCTGGGGCGGTCAGGCGAAAGCCGGCCGCCCCAGTGCGGTACCTGGGGTCGGTTCAGGCGCGTGCGCGGGTCATCTCCGGGTCGTAGAAGGCGCGGGTGTGGACAGTGGCGGGGTAGCTCTCTCCGCTCGTCGCCGACGTGACTGTCACTTGGACACCAGCCTTCGCCGCGGACGCTGCCACGTAGCCCAGCCCCAGGCTCTTGCCCAACCACCAGCCCCGGTCGGCGGAGGTGATTCTGCCGACCTCCGCGCCGTCGACGGCAATAACGTCGCCGGGGGCGGGCAAGAAGTTCAGGTCGGCGAACTCCAACCCAACGAGTAAGCGGTCGACCCCTTCGTTGCGCTGTCGCGCGATAACCTGCTCGCCGATATACCCGCGCTTCTCCCGGCGCACCGTCCACCCCAAACCAGCTTCGACCGGCGTGTTGCCTTCCGAAAGGTCGAGGCCGTAGAGCGGGTACTTCTTCTCGATGCGCACGGTGCGCAAGGCGCCCAACCCAGCCGGGACGACGCCGTGCTCCTTACCGGCGGCGAGCACGGCATCCCACATATGCTCGCTGTAATCGCGAGGGTAGTACAGCTCGTAGCCGAGCTCGCCGGAATACCCCGTGCGAGAGATGACTGCGGGCACTTCGGCAACCGTCGCCTGGGTCATACGGAAGTACGGCAGCGCCGCTGTCGAGAGATCGGCATCGGTAAGCGTGGCCAGCGTTGCCCGTGAAGCAGGCCCCTGGATGGAGAGGTAGGCTGTGCCGGAGACGCAGTTGGTAACGTACGCGCGCATGTCGCGAGCGTGTTCGGTGACCCAGCGCTCAATGACCGCCACGCGTGACGGGGTTGCGACGAGCCAGTAGTGCTCCGCCGAAAAGCGATACGCCGTCAGGTCATCGAGCATTCCGCCTTGCTCGTTGCAGACCGATGAGTACAGCACCCCGCCGTCGCTGATGCGTTCGAGGTCGTTGACTAGCACTTTTTGGAGTAGCGCCGTGGCGCCAGGCCCTTTGATGTCGATCGGCCCCTGACAATAGACATCGTAGACTCCCGCCGTCTCGCGGGTGGCGCGATGCTCCTCCTCGACCGTCGTGAAGCGCAATGCTGCGTCAAAGCCCAGGCGGTCAACGATCTCGGCATTGAGCTCGATGAACTTGTGATAGTACGGGGTGTGCTTGCGTGCCATCGGCCGTCCCTTCCTCTCGGTCGCGATGTTTCTGAGTCGAAAGCGGCAGCATACCGCCCACTGTGAACGGGCCATGCCCAAACTCGCCGCACAGACGCTGCCGACCGCGCCTGACGCCTGCGGTGCGGCTACGGCGCGTGTACTGTGTCAGTCGGCGGATTCGCGCAGCTCGGCGGGCTGGCTCCGGCGCTTGGTACGCGCTCCGCCCCAATTCTTGATCGCTTCCCGCACAACGACGGTGCGTTGGCCGTCGTTGGCGTAGCGGTCAGCAACCATCGCGTCGAAGGAGTGCACCATCTTCTCGATGATCGAGTAGCGTCCGGGAACATAGCTGCGCGACGCAGTACCTGCCTGTTGCAGCTCGCAAACGTGCCAGTCCTGACGGTTGGTCAGGTCCCAGAACTCCTTGGGGCCGCTGGGGTCGAAGTCCGGCTCGGCCATCGTTTCCGGGTGAAAGAAGAGCTCGCAGATAACAGTCGATTCCTCGGCGTTGATCGGCCAGACCAAGTGGATCATCAGGAAGTCCGGGTGCAGGCTGTAGAGCAGGTTTGGCCAGATGAAGGCGTAATACACTCGCTTGAGGTCCTCCGGTCGCATGCCGGGGATGCGTTTGCGGCCATGCAAGTAGCCATCGATCGAGAGGGTTTCGTAGTCGGATGTAAGCTCCATCCAGCTGGCGGCCCAGTTGCCACTGCCGGGCAGGTAGCCGCCGAGGTTGTAGGGGGTCAGGTGGTTAAGCAGGGGATGCACCCCCGGGCAGTGGTAGCACTCGGAGTAGTTCTCGACCAGCGCCTTCCAGTTGGCCTTGACGTGATATTCCATGCGCTGCGAGCGGCGTAGCTCGGCAATCGGGAACGGCTGCCAATGGTTAGGGAACTCGCCGAGGTGCTCGGCAAGCGGCGCAGCCTGTGGGTCGAGGTTCAGGAAGATGAAGCCAGCCCAGGTATCCAAGCGCACCTGGAACAAGCCATTCTGCGATAGGTCGAAGTTCTCCAGCGTCTCGGTGTGGCGCGGCGGCCGCAGGTTCCCCTTCAGGTCATAGATCCACGCGTGGTAGGGACACTGGAAACGCACCAGCTTGCCACATGGCTCTTCGACGATGGTTGCGCCGCGATGCCGGCAGACGTTGTGGAACGCGCGTAGCTGCCGATCGTCGCTGCGCACGACGATGATGTTTTCCCCGAACAGTTGCGTCAGAAAATACTCGCCCGGCTCGGCAGCATCCTCCTCGCGCCCGACGCACAGCCAGTCGGCGCTGAACCAGGCATCGCGTTCGTACTGAAAAACCTCCGGATCGTGGTAGACCCGTGGCGGCAGCGTTGAGGCGCGCTCGGTGGGTTGCCGCGTGGCGGAGACTTCCTCTGGGCGAACCGGCGAAACCGGCCGTTGACGTTGCAGCACACTTGCCATGCGCGTATTCCCCTCCTGACCGGCGTTTCTATTCGTTGTACGGCGTATTCTACTGCCTGTGGTTATGGGAACGCCTGCTGAAGAGTGCTGCGCACATCAATGGGTGGTGCGAAACCGCGCGACCCCGGCACACTGCGCACCGGGGTCGCACGTCAGGCGCGAGAGACGGTTACTCGTCGATGGGGGTGACGTTGACGGCGCGCTGCCGGCTGGCGTTGCGCGGGTCCGGCTCCTGGGTGAACTCGACGCGCTGGCCCTGGCGCAGGCTGTCGAAGCCGTGGTCGGCAACCGCCGACTGGTGGAAGAACAGGTCGCTACCCCGTTCAGTCGCGCCATCCGGTGCGATAAAGCCGAAGCCCTTGTCGTAGAGCATCGACTTGATGGTTCCTGTGGCCATGGGATTGCTCCCTCTCGTGCAGTGCCGGACCGATAACGGTTGACAACGGTCCGACGGCGTACGTGCGTGATGCGTGTGGCATGGCGGCGCAGCAACTGCGGCGATGCGTGCCGTGTGGAGATGAGCTCCGCAACAGGGACGCACATGCCCTGCCAGGATGCGCTCACCTTCACGCAGATCGGTGGTGAGTTGGCCGCTTTTGGGGATTCCGCGCCAGGGGAGTCACCAGCATGCATACCAAATCGCGCCGAATCTGACGCGGGCTGACCATACCACACGCGGCAAGGAGCCTTCCTACTCTCTCGTGTTGGGCCTCTCACTGCGAGCGCGACGCTGCATCGGTACTCCTGCCAAATTGGACGCGAACGGGTTATCGTTGCGTGGTGGATCGATAGCGGGTCGAGGGTGGGGATGGATGCGAGTGGTGAGGTTCGACCGCGGCCACTTCTGGATTACGTTTCTGGCAGGCGTGCTGCTGCTCACGCCGGCTGTGACTGTCTCTGCGGCTGAAACGACCGTTCGTCCAGTTGCATTGCACGGGCAGCTCGCCGTTGTCTGGGCCGACCCACAGCCCGCAGCGGGGGGTACGGCACGCACCGAGGCGTTGCTGATTGCTGCCGATGGGCGCGTGCGCTCGATCGACCTGCAGCGGAGTACACCGCAGGCGCTGGCACAGTTGGCGCGATTGAACGGGACTCCAGTTCTGGCCGAGGCGCGCGTCGGACAGCGCGGTTCGCTGGAGCTGCAATCGCTGCAGCCACAGCCGCTGGCCAGCACCGGCGCCACTCGGCCGCCTGTACGGGGCCACCAGCAGTGGGCGAACGTGCTCTGCCGGTTTAGCGACATGACCGACATCACCCCACAACCAGCCGAGTATGTCGATAACCTGATGAATGGCCCGGAGCCGAGTATCGCCGACTACTGGTTCGATACGTCGGATGGGCAGATCGACACATATGGTTCGACCGTTTGGGGCTGGTTCGACCTGCCGCAACCGCGCTCCTACTACGTCACCGACACTGACTTCGGCCCGCTGATCGAGTACTCGCGCATCTCCGAAGATTGCGCTGGAATGGCCGATCCGTTCATCGATTTCAACGATTACGACGGCCTGAACCTGCTCTTCAACGCCGAGCTGGATGGGTACGCCCGTGGCGGCACCTTCTACTACCGCTTCGACGGGGCCGACCGCTCGTTCGGCACGACCTGGATCCCGACCTGGGGCTACCAGACGCAATACATCATGGCGCACGAGATGGGACATGCCTTCGGTTTGCCGCACTCCTCCGGCCCCTACGACACGCCTTACGATTCGATGTGGGATGTCATGAGCCTGGGCGGGACGTGCAACCCGTACCACCCGCAGTTCGGCTGCATCGGGGCAGACACAATCGCATTGCACAAGGTATGGCTGGGCTGGGTGCCTGAGGAGCGGCAGTTCACGTTTGTCGCCCCACAGGAAGCCACCATCCTGCTCGAGCGCCTGGCTGATCCCGGCCCTCACGGGTATCTGCTGGCCAGGATACCGATCCAGACCAGTGCTACGCACTACTACACCGTCGAGGTACGGAGACAGGTTGGCTACGACCGCTATGTGCCGGGAGACGCGGTGTTGATCCACGAAGTCGACGAGGGGCGCTACGACCGGCCGGCCAACGTGGTGGACCCGGACAGGAACGGCAACCCGAACGACGACGGAGCCATGTGGCTCCCGGGAGAAACGTTCCGGGACGCGCGGAACGACATCACGATCCGTGTTGATTCGGCAACCGCGACCGGCTTCGTCGTGACGATCCATGCGGGCGATGCCTTCACCCGCACCTGGGCGCGCACCGACCGGCCGATCGTCGAGGGAGTTGCCAACCGCACCTGGATGTGGGGGCCGGAGAGCTTCAGCGGCACGATCCCCGAGACGTATTTCGAGGCCTCCGGCTCGGTGCGGCACGTGCGCTACTACGACAAGAGCCGCATGGAGATCACCGATGTCACTGGCGACCCGACCGAAACGTGGTATGTCACCAATGGGCTGCTGGTTGTTGAACTCACAACCGGGCGAATGCAAATGGGGGACAACCTGTTTGATACGCGGACCCCAGCGCAGGTCAATGTGGCAGGGGACGCCGACGACCCGCTTGGCCCGACCTACGCGACGTTCGGAGCGTTACGGAATGCACCTCCGCTTGCGGACGGCGCGCCGGTCGTTCAACGGTTGGCCCGCGACGGCACGGTGACGACCGATCCAGCCTTGGCGGCGCGTGGGGTCACTGCGGCGCACCGCGTCCAGGTTCCGGGCATCGACCATCAAGTGGCGTCCCCGTTCTGGGAGTTCATGCACACGAGCGATGTCATCTGGGCAGACGGCTATGGCACCGCGCCGCTCTTCCCGGACCCGTTCTACGCGACAGGGCTGCCGATCAGCGAGGCTTATTGGGCCGAGGTGAAGGTCGCTGGGGTCTATCAGGACGTGCTGATGCAATGCTTTGAGCGGCGTTGCCTGACCTATACCCCGGAAAACCCACCCGGCTGGCAGGTGGAGGCCGGCAATGTGGGGCAGCACTACTATGCGTGGCGCTATGCCCCGGTCGAGCTGGAGGGCGCGCTGGTGTTTTCATCCACTCGCTACGGCGATTCGGACATCGTTCTGCTGCGCGATGGCGACACGCAACCGACGCCGCTTACCACCTCGCCGGCCATTGATCTCACCCCTGATCTTTCCCCGGATGGTAGGCGGATTGTTTTCGCGAGGGTTGAAGGAGATGTGTCGAACATTTGGGTCATGGAGCGTGATGGCAGTAACCAGCGGCAACTGACCCACGGCATCTCCGCCCATGAACCAGTCTGGTCGCCCGATGGAACGCGGATCGCGTTCTCCGGTTCGGTGGACCACGGGCTGCCCGACATCTGGGTGATGGATGCCGATGGGAGCAACCTCCAGGTGCTGACCAGCAACCCATACAACGACCTCAACCCCGACTGGTCGCCAGATGGCGCCCGCATCGTCTACTCGCGCGATTCGCTCGGCGGCGCACGGCTGTTCATCATGGACGCCGACGGGGGCAACCAACAGCAGCTCACCTATGGCGGAGCGTGGCAGATCCACCCAGCTTGGTCGCCGGACGGGACAACGATCGTCTATGCCGAAGCAAACATCCTCAGCGAGATCATGGGCATTAGTGTTGCAGGTGGGCAACCCTGGCTGATCGTCAGCGACGGTGGGTATGCCTCGGAGCCTGACTGGTCGCCGGATGGTGACGCAATCGTGTACTCCAGTAGTTCCTTCGGCGGCACGGACGTGTTTATCGTTTCAGCAGAAGGCGGCACGCCTCGCAACGTCACGAACAGCCCGGCCAACGAGGCCGGCCCAAGTTGGGGGCGCAATGTACCGTAGCGCAGCGGCCTTCGCCCCGGCTAGTGCAGGCGTTCGGCGTGGAACAGGCCGGGGTGCGCACCGGAGAGCACGAACTCGGCCGTGAGCCGCGCGGTGACCGGGCCGAAGCTCATGCCGCTGCCGGTAAAACCGACGGCGAAGTAGACGCGCGACATGTCCGGTAGCGAGCCAATCAGCGGCAGGGCGTCCGGTGTGAAGCCCATGATGCCTGCCCAGCGGTGGGTGACCCGCAGCTGGGCAATTTCTGGGAAGCGTTCGGCAACCCACGCCTGCATCCCTGCCTGGAGATGCGGGGTGGTTTCATCGCCCAGCCCGACCTCTTCTTCAATGAAACGGTCGCGGTAGCCGCCGATGATGAATCGCCCGTCGCTCAACTGGCGAAAATACTCAAACCCGTCCTCGGTGCCGGTCGGCATCGTGATCAGGCGTGGCGCGTCGCTCGGTTCGGTAGCGTACATTTGGGCGCGCGTCGGGAACACTTTGTCGCGAAAATACGGGTGCAGCGCGCGTGAGTAGGCGTTCGTCGCCAACACCGCCTGCTTGCACGCGACGGTGGCAAAGCGCGAGCGCACGACGACCCGCTCGCCGATCTGCTCGATTGCGCGCACTTCTGAGTTCTCGATCACCTGCGCGCCGGAGGACGCCATTAGCCGGGTAACCAGCAAGTAGGGCTGCAAGCCGATATCCCCCGGCTGGTACAGGTGTCCGAAGAAGCCACGCTCGAAGGGGTCGCGTTCGCTGTACTCGACATCGCTCCCGTCTGCTTGGAGTGCGGCAGCTGATGCCCGCAACGTATCGGCCTCGGCAGGGTTGATCCCGAGGTACTGCGAGCCGTTCCGCTCGTAGGGCACCTGCAACTGGTCGCACCAGCGTTGGACCATGTCGCGGTTGTCGAGGAGTAACCTGCGCAGGTCGCGGGCGGCTACTCGACCAAGGCGTTCAACGGCCAAGTGGTAGTTGTTGCGCAGACCGGCGATGCAGTGTCCCGCGTTGCGCCCCGATGCGCCGCCGCCGACAGTGCCTGCTTCCAGCACGATCACCGACTTGCCAGCCTCATTGAACAGCGTGGCGAGCGTCGCCCCGACGATGCCACCGCCGATGATGCAGATGTCGGCGTCTTCGTTGCGGTGGCGCATTTCGGCTGGCCATGCTGCAGTGTCTTGCCAGAGTGATACGGTCACTGCTTCCTCCTTGTTGCGCAATGCACCATTGTGCAGGGCCTACGGCAGGCTGATCGCGCCCGATGCGACGAGTGGGCGCAACATCTGCACGGTTTCAGCAATGCCGTCCTGGAGCGGGGTGTCGGGCAGGTCGCCTAACACCCGGCGCAACCCGGCGTCGGAGACATCGGCTGCCGATATTTCCGCGCCGGTCGGGACTTCCAGCAGTTCCCTGGCGCCGGGGATGGCTGCGTCGATCGCATCGACAACCCCGGCGACGGTGGTCACATCGCCACGGATGTTCAAAGCCGGGGCGCCACGCTGGTCTGACATTGCAGCTCGCACGAAGATTTCGGCGATATCCGGCGCATACTGCATGCCGAGCCCGCCGGAAAACGAGAACTGGAACGGACGGCCGGCAACTGCCGCGACAATGGCTTTTGTGGCATCGGAAGTCAG
>QEUZ01000115.1 GCA_003577355.1 Chloroflexota bacterium
AGACATTGCCGCCGTCATTGTGAACCACAATGTTCGCGACCTCGTGCTGGGCTGCCTCACATCGCTCGGACCCGCGCGAGCCGCAGGAGATATCACGTCGGTTGTCGTCGTTGATAGCGGCAGTAGCGACGACAGCGTCGCCGCGATCCAGGCCCAGTTCCCGGAGGTGACAGTCGTCGCCACGGCAAACCTCGGCTACGGGGCAGCGGTCAACCTCGGTATCGCAGCAACGGTTGAGCCATTGGTCCTTGCGCTCAACCCGGACACCGAGCTACATCCCGACGCAGTCGTTCGCCTACGCACTGCCATGTGCCAGCACCCGTATGCTGGCATCGCCGGCCCGCGCTTGCTTTACCCCGATGGTGCGGAACAGCCGTCGCGTCGTCGCTTTCCCACCCGCCTCACGCCATTGTTCGAGAGTACCACCCTCGGTCGCGCCTGGCCGGATAACCCCTGGGCACGACGCTTCTACCTGCACGATGTCGAAGCACACGGTGTTCAATATGTCGATTGGGTGGTTGGCGCGTGTTTGCTCCTCCGTCGCAGTGCGGTTGACCAATGTGGCGGGTTTGACCCAGAGTTCTTTCTCTACTCGGAAGAAGTCGAGCTTAGTTACCGCTTTCGCAAGCATGGCTGGCGCACGCTCTGGGTGCCTGATGCATTGGTCGTGCATCATGAAGGCGCCAGTTCCAGCGGCGATTCGCTCAAGCGGCAACGTCGTTTCGACTACGGGCGTGTGTTGCTGGCAGAACGCATGTATGGCAAGCGCACGGCGAGTGGATTGCGCGTGACGCTGAGGGCCGGTTACGCAGCTGAGCTGCTGCTCGAAACGTTGAAATGGCTGGTCGGCCATCGACGCGGGCTGCGACAGGAGCGCATAGCCAAGTATTCGACGCTCCTGCGCCACGGCATTCGCGGGGAACTGGCATGACGGAGTTCCCACTCACCGTGGCAATCATTACCGGCGAGTACCCTCCGAATGTTGGCGGTGTCGGCGATTACACCGCGCTGCTGCGAGGTGCGCTCGCGACGAACGGGGTCCATTCACTGGTGGTGTGCTTCGACAACCACGGCGCGGATAGCCCAGACGTTGTCCGCATCAAACCCCAATGGCCACGATCGTACCGTGCTTTACGCGCTGCACTGGGCCACGCCGTGCCCGACGTCATCCACATCCAGTTCCAGACTGGCGCGTTCCAGATGCGCCCGTCCGTCCAGCTGTTGCCTCTGGTGCTCCGCCAGCAGCTCGGCAGGCCGGTGGTCACCACGTTTCACGACCTACGTGCGCCATACCTGTTCCCGAAAGCCGGACGGCTGCGCACTGAGAGCCTGAAGGTCATGGCGCGCACGTCGAGCGCCGTTATCGCGACAAATCCCGCCGACGCGCGCACGCTGCGCCGGTGGGGTCTCACAGCAAACACGATCCCGATTGGCCCGAACCTCCCGTCCCCGAGTGACGGCATCCAACCTATCAAGGGGACACTTGGCTTTTTCGGCCTACCGACACGCAGTAAGGGCATCCTCGCGCTACTGAACGCACTCGCCACGCTGGACCCAGCGGTTCGTCCAACGCTGCGCCTCATCGGAGCGTCTGGCGTCCCCGGCGCGCACAACGATGTTCTCGCGCCGGAAGTCATCGACCGCATCGCTCGATTTCATGGAGTAACCATCACCCGCACTGGGTTCGTTTCCCCCGAGCGTGCCTCTTTCGAACTGGCGGCGTGCGCTGCAATCGCACTGCCGTTCACTGAAGGTGCATCGTTGCGTAGCGGTTCGCTGCTCGCGGCGTTGCAATCTGGCCGCCCGGTCATCAGCACTGTGCCTGAGCACCCTGAGGATCTCGCTGAGATCGCCAGATTATCTCAGCTTCTGCTCGTTCCCCGGTGTGACATTCGCGCGCTCTCTCGCGCCATTCGCGATGCTTTGAACATGGAAGTCTGGGAGGCCAACCTTCCCGATCGGTTTCAGTGGCCGAGCATTGCCCAGGCACACGCCGCGCTGTATGCGCGGTTGGTCGGTTGCACTCGCTAATGCTCGCGCGCAAGCTGTGGCTACAGCGCATCGCCCTCCCCACGGACTCGATGGCTGTCCGCTTGCACTACGGCGCACTCACGGTCATCTGCGCTGTCGGCGCCTGGCTGCGCCTGACCGCCTTGAACCGGCAAAGCCTGTGGTTTGATGAGATCGATGTTGTCGTCCGCGCGCAACAACCGCTGACCATTGTTTTCCGCACGTTCGTGCGCGAGGGAGAGAACGGCCCACTCTATAACCTGCTACTTGCGCTGTGGGTGCGCTTAGCCGGTGTTTCCGAAATCGCGGTGCGCTTTCCATCCGCTGTTGTCGGAGTCCTGACGATCCCACTGCTCTACGTGTTGGCGCGCTCGATGGGTGGCTCGAGCGCCGGGCTATATGCCGCCGGACTTCTCGCGATCTCCCCCTACCACATTTGGTACTCGCAGGAAGCAAAGATGTACGCGCTGCTCATCTTCCTGGCGGTCGCATCGACGCTCGCCTTGAGCCAGGCGCTGGCACAGAACACGCGCTACTGGTGGGTAGCCTATGTGGTCGTGACATCGTTGATGTTCTATACCCATGTTGTCAGCGTCCTCGTGTTTGCCGCGCATGCACTCTACGGTCTGCTCAGCTTCACACGCTGGCCAGGCCGCCTGCGTCCTTGGAGCATCGCTGCACTCGCGCTCACGCTCCCGTACCTTCCGATCGCGCTCTGGGCGATGCGGGTGGTTGGAGGCGAGGTGACGACGTGGCAACCGGATGTCTCCCTTTGGCAAGCCCTGCGCATCAGTGCGGTCAAGTTCGCAGTGAATCGCGCCGACTCCCAGCTCGAAACGCGCGCGGCACTGCTGTACACCGTGCTCGCCTGCCTTGGGATACTGGCGTTCGCGCGTCGGCGCTCAGGTAGCCGAACGTGGCTTTTGCTCCTGCTATGGTCCAGCGTGCCTGTCGTCGGGCTATGGTTGGTATCGTTGCGGCAGTCCGTGTTTTCCGATCGTTACGCAAGCACTGCCTTGCCCGCACTGCTCATACTTGTTGCAGCTGCGCTGGTATTGCTCGTGCGTTCCCACCGGCTGTGGCCGGCCGGCGCGGTGGCGCTATTCCTCGTCGTCTCGTTTGCCTGGGTCCCAGTTCGAGATGTCAACCGGGCATCATCCGCCGAGAAGGAAGACTGGCGTAGCGCCTGGGCGGATGTCGCTGCGCGGGCGGAAAAGGGTGACGGCTTCATCGTCCATCCCGGATACCTCATAACCACGCGGGACTACTTCGTCCAGCGCGAGCCTCGCCTGGCGCAGTTCCGCGCTGCGACGATCCCAACGTTTCGCGTCGGCTGGCTCGACGAGGACCTGATGGTCCACATGCTTGCGACGCAACTTCAGGGCTTGCAGCGCGTGTGGCTAATCCAATCACCCGATCGGGTGCCAGCCGAAGACCCGCATGGAATGCTGGAAGCGTGGCTCCGTTCGACCGGGCCACCGCTCTACGAGCATGAGTTCAATGGGGTACGCGTGAGCCTGTATCGTCTTCCTCCGCTGCCCCCATGATCCACAGACGTGAGTTGTAAGATTGCGGGCACTGTGCGCCTGTCTGATGTCGAGCAACTGGAGGACGACGAGATGGTGCTGACCGCGGCGTATGGCGGTTCAAAGTGGTCACCCCGCACGACTTCGATGCGCGAAGACATGCCGCTGTACTGGGGCCGCTGGGGATCGTCGTCTGAGTGCGGGCGGTTGCACGCAGTCCTGCTCCGTCGCCCCGGAGACGAGCTCGACAACATCACCGATTTCGACGCGGTGCAGATGCGTGCAGACCTGAACCCGGCGCTCGCCCGACTCCAGCACGACGCCATGGCAGATGCCTACGAGGCGAACGGAGTACGGGTCCACTATGTTGAAGACGGCAAGTTAGATAAACCAAACTCCTTTTTCATTCGCGATCTCATGCTGATGACGCCAGAGGGCGCGATCATCACCCGACCTGCTTCGACGATCCGCGCTGGCGAGGAACGCCTCGTCGCGTCAGCACTTGGGCAGCTCGGCGTACCCATCCTCATGAGCGTCCACGGCCGCGGCACCTTCGAGGGCGCTGATGTCATGTGGGTGGACCGCAACCTGTGCTTCCTCGCAGAAGGGTTGCGGACCAACCGCGAAGGAGCTGACCAAGTTGAGCGGATGCTTCGAGAAATCGGCGTCGCGGAGGTCGTGCGCGTTCAGTTGCCGTGGGGCGCGATGCACCTCGATGGGCTCCTGAACTTTCTCGATCGTGACCTCGCGGTCGTTTGGCCGCGACGTACGCCGTTTCCAGTCGTGCGGACCTTGCTCGAGCGCGACTTCCGCATCATTGAGGTGGAAGATGAGCGCGAGGCGCATGAACAACTGCCCATGAACTTCGTCGCGCTTGCCCCCGGCAAGATCCTCATGCCCAGCGGCAGCGTCCGCATGAAGGAACGCTACCAGGCAGCTGGCGTTGAGTGCGTCGAAGTCGACATCAGCGAGCTGATCAAGGGTGGCGGTGGCATCCATTGCATGACAGGGTTCCTCTATCGCGAGGACCCTGACTGACCTCAGACCTCCCGGGAAGGATGTGCCGTTTCCATGTTACTGGAACTCGCCATCCGGAATTTCGCGGTCATACGTGATACTCGCCTGGCATTCTCCGCTGGCATGAACGCGCTTACCGGCGAAACCGGGGCCGGAAAGTCGATTGTGATCGATGCACTCGGCGTGGTTCTCGGAGCAAGGGCCTCGGCAGAGTTCATCCGTTCTGGTGAACGCTCGGCGTACGTAGAGGCTGTATTCGATATCACGGCCATTCCAAACAAGCAGACGCTCCTCACAACGCTCGAAGATCTTGGTATCGAGCAGGTCGACACGGAACCATTGGTATTGTCACGAGAAATCGCAAGTTCTGGCCGGACAACCGCACGGATCAACGGGCGCACCTATCCGGCGTCGGCGCTTGCCGCCATCGGCTCGTTGCTCGTCGATATCCATGGCCAGAGCGATCACCTGTCGCTCCTGCGACCGGCTGCGCAACTTGATATGCTCGACCATTTCGCTGGCGTCTGGGAGCTTCGCAGCCAACTCCAGCAGCAACTTACGGCCTGGCGCGCCTTGCGTCGTCGCATCCGTGACTTCGATGACGAGCAACGTGAACGGGCACAACGTCTTGACCTGCTGCGCTTCCAGGCTGAAGAACTGCGGAAGGCCGGGCTACGGGAGCACGAGGACCAGGAACTGGTACGGGAGCGCGACATCCTCCTCAATGCCGAACGTCTCACACGTGCGGCGACGCTGGCGCTTGCAGCAATCGAGGGCGAGCCAGCAGGAGCCGACTATGATGCGGGGGCGCTCGACCGCTTGCGCGCTGCCGACGCTGCGATCTCCGACATCGTCGCAATCGATGCGGTACGTGAGCCATTGCTCGTGCAATTGCGCGACGCGTTGTTCATGCTCGAAGAGGTGACCTCGGAACTACGTTTGTTCGCCGAGGCTACTGCGTTCGACCCCGCTCGGCTGGAAGTAATCGATGACCGGCTGGACGAGCTGCGGCGGCTTAAACGCAAGTATGGCCCTGAACTACGTGATGTAATTGCCCATGCCGCAGCGATTGACGACGAGCTCGATCGACTGGAACGCGACGTTGGTGATGTCGATGCATTGCGCGCAAGTGAGCAGTGCGCTCGTGCCAACCTCAGAGAACTGGCGGTCAAGCTCTCAGATGCGAGAAAGGTCGCCGCAGAACAGCTATCCGAACGTGTGGTGCAAGCGATCGCCGAGCTCAATATGGGGCGGGCCGATTTCGCGGTACGCTTCGATGTTACCCCTGACCCAGACGGGTTGGCGATCTCCGATGCGGGCCCGCCAGTGGCGATCGACGCTTCCGGCATAGATCGGGTGACATTCCTCCTTGCCGCCAACGCTGGCGAGGAGCTGCGGCCACTTGGACGCGTGGCATCTGGCGGCGAGACGGCGCGCCTGATGCTCGCGTTGAAGTCCATCCTCTCGGAAGCCGACAATACACCAACGTTGGTATTCGACGAAATCGACGTCGGGGTTGGAGGGCGCAGCGGCCAGGTTGTAGGAGAAAAATTGTGGGGGTTGACGCAGAACCACCAGGTGATCGTCATCTCTCACTTGGCACAGATCGCAGCCTTCGCGGACCACCACGTGACACTCCTGAAGCGCGACACGAACGGCCGAACCGAAACCACAGCAACTGAGCTCGTGGGTGCTGCACGCATTGAAGAGCTCGCAGCCATGTTCGATGGCCTGCCCCCCACACCGGAGTCACGCGCGAACGCATCCGCGTTACTGAAGCGCGTCGAGACGTGGAAGGCGGAACACACCCGCTGATGTAGCCTTAGCATATTGGCGATCGATCGATCAGAGGAGGAACACCACAACGATGCAACCGAACATGCGCATGATCCAGCAAATGCAGCAGAAGATTCAGCAGACGCAAGACGAGCTGGCCGAGACGATCGTCGAAGGAACCGCGGGCGGTGGCATGGTGACCGTACAGGTAACTGCACTAAAGTCCATGCAATCAATCAAGATCTCACCTGAAGCGGTCGATCCCAACGATGTCGAGATGCTTGAAGATCTGATCGTAGCTGCCATCAATGACGCCATGGCAAACGCCGAATCAGTTGCAGCAAGCAAGATGTCGGCCATCACCGGCGGGATCAAGATCCCCGGCCTGACCTAGCCGATGCAGGCGCCGATAGGGCGTTCACATGCCTGCCTCGCCTGGGACGACCGTGCAAAGCAATGAGCAGCTCAGCAAGGACGACGACGGTGACGAGGAGGAGACCGAGAACCAGTGACAACACTCCGAGGCCTGCGAGCATTCCCAACGCGATGATCGTGATCGACGCCATGTAGCCGCGCCGCCTCGCGTCGACAAATGACGAGTCCTCCACGCCGGCCGCGCGGCGCATCGTCGCGAACGCGATTGCAGTACAACACGCGGCCAGCGCCACCGTAAGCGGAGCCAGGAACAGCAGGATGTCAAAGGTCGATGGAGATACAGCCGGTTGTCGGAACGTCAGGACGCCCAGGAATACGGACCAACCCAACGTCGCTTCGATCTCGAAGAATGGCGCCGACCAGTGGCGCGCCAGCCGCAGAAATGAGAGATATGGCACGGCGATAAACAGCGCAATGGCGGTCAGCCCAATCGGTGAAGTCGCTCCACGGGCCCCAACGTCGTGCACGACAATGAGCCAGCCAATCGTAACCCAACCGCAAACGACGATCGCACCTGCAACGGACAGCCGAATCGCGTGTGACATGTGTACGTACTCCTCGGCACGAGTCTACACCACCGCCGCTTCCATTGGGGGCTATACTCTCCGAGACGATGTCAAACCGCAGTTCAACTGGAAAACGTGGTCAGATACGCGCTTACCGGATTTCTTGTTGTGCCGTCGGGGATGACAATCGACAGCCATTCAGTTACCCATAGGAACCCGCCAAATGTCACTACGCGAACCGCTTCCCATCGTGCTGGACGACGTCGTTCGACTCCGCAAACCGCACCCATGCGGATCGTATGAGTGGACAGTCGTGCGCCTCGGCGCCGACATTGGCCTGCGCTGCCACGGCTGTGGTCACAAGGTATTGCTACCTCGACGCACACTCGAAAAGCGCCTCAAGACGTTCGTCTCTCGTGGCCCAGCCTATGTTCTGGCAGAGTCAATCTTGGCGCAGCAACAGCTCGAGCCGGAGAGCCCGACCACGACGGAATGACCTATGCGAGTGTGCTGCTGCTGTTTAGCAGTGCATCCAGCAGCGCCATCCGCATGAACACGCCATTGCGTGCCTGCCGAAAATACGCAGCGCGCGGGTCGCTATCAACGGCCGGATCGATCTCGTCCACGCGCGGCAGCGGGTGCAGCACAATGCTCTGGGGACGCATCACCTCAAGATGCTGCTCTCCAAACTGGTATTGGCCCCGTACCGCCAGGTAGGAGCGTTCGTCTGGGAAGCGTTCTTTCTGTACACGGGTCATGTAGACAACATCCGCTTCGCGCGCCGCTGCAACCAGGTCAATCTCTGCACGATACTCCACGCCGTGCGAGGCAAGTGCGTCAAGCACATCAGGGGACATTTCGACACCGGGTGGGGCGACCAGGATCAACCGGCAATTGCGCGCAAGCGTCAAGATCATCGCAAGCGAACGGGGCGCGCGACCATAGCGCAGGTCGCCAACAAGAGCGACCGTGATGTCATCAATACGACCGAGCTCCTGCTGGATCGTGAATACGTCGAGTAGCGCCTGTGTCGGGTGCTCGTGCGCACCGTCGCCGGCGTTGATGATTGGCACCGCAGCCACCTGCGCACCGCGCTCGGGGATGCCCGCTACCGGGTGGCGGATAACGATAGCATCCGCGTAGGTTTCAACGATGCGCACCGTATCTTCGATCGTCTCGCCCTTCACTGCCGAGGAGGTTTCGCTAGCGTTCTCCATGGTAATCACGCGCCCGCCGAGGCGGATCATCGCCGACTCGAAGCTCATGCGCGTCCTGGTACTTGGCTCAAAGAACATGGTTGCGAGTATCCGCCCGCGTAGCCGGTCGTCGCCACCGCGTTCGGCAATGGTGCGCATATGTGCAGCCGATACGATGAGCCGTTCGACGTCGGTACGAGTGAACTGGTCGACTCGCAGGACATGTCGAAGCATGGCATTCCGCCTCTCATCGCTCGCCGAACTTGCCGGATGCGGATCGCATTATATCTGCCCGGCTGTTTCCGGTCTGTTATCATGCATCTGTCTCTTGCGGAGAGATGGGGAGGGCCGCCGGTCGGCGCAGACCAGGCGGAAGCATGGATCGGCGCTGCCAGCGTGGGAGCATCGCTCACAATCGGATCTATCCGCGGCATTGACGTACGGGTGCACCCGACGTTCGCGCTGCTGTTTCTCTGGGTCATTTACCAGTGGGGCATCGCCACCTCGGCCGGAGCAGCTGGCATCATCTTTGGCACGCTCGTGCTGCTCCTTGTATTTGCGTGCGTCCTTGCGCATGAACTGGCGCACGCCTGGGTTGCCCATCGTTATGGGCTCGCGGTGCACGACATCACGTTGCTACCAATCGGAGGCGTTGCGCGCGTCGAATATACCGCGCTCAGGCCACGGGAGGAGGCGTGGATCGCTGCTGCCGGCCCCGCGATGAACCTTGCCATCGCTGTTGCACTGACACCGCTGGTGCTGCTCGTTGCAGCGATCCGGCATATCGATCAACCGCTGGCAGTCGTGCTGTATGCGGACGAAGTTTCGGTCGCTGGTTTTGTCCTCTACCTCTGGATCACCAATATCCTGTTGGCGCTGTTCAACTTGTTGCCTGCGTTCCCGATGGATGGTGGCCGGATCCTGCGCGCGGGCTTCAGCGCCTTGTGCGACCGGGTCGTTGCCACGAAAGTTGCCGTCGTCGTCGGCCAGCTACTGGCCATCGTATTAGTGATCAGCGGCATATGGCTCGGCGACTACCTCCTGCCCCTCGTCGCGTTGTTCATTCTCATCTCAGCACAATTGGAGGCGCGCTGGGTACAAGTCGAAGCGACGATGCGCGCGCTGCCGGTGGGGCAATTTGCGCTCTGGGAGGGCGGAGGTATCCGGCCAGAGGCCCCGCTTGCCCACGCGCTTCGCGGCGGCCCAAAGGACATCGCCGTCACGCAGGACGGCGTCGTTGTCGGAATGCTTTGGCGACACGAACTGCTGCCGTTGCTTAGCAGTGGATATCAGGAGCTGCTGGTCAAAGATCTCATGGACCGCAGCTTTAACCCGGTGGAAGCGACAGATAGTGTCTACGATGTCTATCTGTGGCTGTCGTCCAGCACCCGGCCGGCGGTTCCGGTGGTCGAGCGGGGAGTGTATCGCGGAATCTTCACCAGCGAACGGCTCGCTCACGTCCACCAGCATGTCAACCGTAAGACCATACGATTACAGTATGGGGTCGTCTTGTCGTTCCTCGCGCGCCTGCGAGCAGTCGCTCGCTGACCACAACGGGAATATTCCGCTCTGCTTGACCGTTCTGTAAAGCAAAGTGTACGATCATACGACATCCTGCCCGGCGCATCACAGAAAGGCGGCGCCGCATGAAAGTATCCACCAGAGGCGAATATGGGATGCGCGCGATGGTTGCCCTCGCACGCCATTACGGAAATGGCCCCATCGCACTGTCCGCGATCGCCCAGGAGTCATCGGTGCCGGCCGCATACTTGGAGCAGCTTCTCGGACAGTTGCGACGCGCCGGTCTAATTGCAACCACGCGCGGAGCCCACGGCGGCTATGCCCTCGCGAAGGCCCCTGGCGACATGCGCGTCGGTGAAATCTATCGCGTCCTCGAGGGCCCAGTTGCACCGATGGAGTGCGTTTCGGAAGTCGAAACCGAAGATCTTTGCCCACTGATCGATGGATGCGCCACGCGCATCGTCTGGTTGAAGGTGCGCGACAACATCGTCGAAGCGCTGGATTCAACCACGCTTGGAGATCTCGTCGAACAGAGCCGCGCCCGTCGTCCAACTCCCCTGGAACCGGCAGCGGCGCCAACCGGCTAAGTCACGTTGAACGACGCACACCCTCCACTGCATGCGGCGCCGATCTATCTGGATCATGCCGCGACAACTCCTGTCGATCCCCGCGTGTTGGCGGAAATGCTTCCCTTCTTCACGCAGCGCTTCGGCAATCCATCGAGCGTCTACGCGACTGGGCGTGATGCACGCGCTGGGCTGGACAACGCACGTGGAACACTTGCTCGTATCCTTCACGCACATCCGCGCGAGTTGATCTTCACCAGCGGTGCGACGGAAGCCAACAACTTAGCGCTGCGTGGCGTCGCCGAGTTGCAGCGGCGAAACGCCACTGGCCTCTATCACATTGTGACCAGCCAGATTGAGCATCATTCGGTGCTCCATACCGCACAGGCGCTTGCCCGTGACGGGTTCGACGTCACCTTCGTTGCACCGGACCGGGATGGCCTGATCCACATTGACGCTGTCGAAGAGGCGCTTCGCCCCGAAACCTGTCTGGTCTCAATCATGTACGCGAACAACGAAATCGGCACGGTTCAGCCGATACGCGCCATTGCCGAACTCGTGCATGCGAACACGCGCGCCCTCTTCCATACCGACGCCGTCCAGGCAGCGGGGACAATTC
>QEUZ01000116.1 GCA_003577355.1 Chloroflexota bacterium
CCGCGCGCCGCGAGGCGGCCAATAAATGTCTCGACATCGCCGTCGACCCGCACGATAACGTCGGAACCGCCGCTCATCAGCTCGTCGATCTTCCCGCTGACGACCAGCCGGCCGCTATCCAGCATCACGACGTAATCGCAGACACGCTCGACATCCTCCAACAGGTGCGAGGAGAGAATGACGCTGACGCCGAGCTCATGGTGGATCCGGCGGATCAGGTCGAGCATGTCATCGCGCCCCTGTGGGTCCATGCCGTTGGTTGGTTCATCAAGGAAGACGAGGCGTGGATCGTGGACGATCGCCTGGGCGAGCTTGACGCGCTGCTTCATGCCGGTTGAAAAGCCACGGATCAGCCGGTAGCGTTCCTCATCCACGCCAACCTGATAGAGCACATCGTTGGCGCGTTGGCGCGCAGCTTTGCCCGGTAGCCCGCTCATTTCCGCCATGTGGCTGACGAAATCGGACGCGGTTACATCGAGGGGTAGGCAGTCCGACTCTGGCAGGTAGCCGACATGCTCGCGCAGCAGGATGGGGTCTGAGACGATGTCGTAGCCGAGCACGCTGGCTGACCCCGACGTGGGCTTGATCAACCCGAGCAGGCTCTTGATCAGCGTGGATTTGCCGGAGCCGTTGGCGCCGAGCAACCCAACCGATGCGTTGGGGATATCGACGTCCAGCCCTTCGAGTGCGACGACCTGGCCATACTCCTTGCGTAGTGCGCGGGTCGCGATCGCCGTTGACGAGGTCCCGGGACCGCTCACGCGGGCGCAACCGTTCCGTGTCGCTGCCAGCGTTCCATCGAACCGCGCAGCAGCTCGACGCCGGAGCGCAAGGCCACATCGCCCCCTTCGCCGTTGCCCCACACGGAAACCAGGGCGAACGCGATCACTTTGCCGGTGTCCATGACAGTGTCGACTGCCGCCAGCACCTGCTCCATACTCGGGCCGTTTGGTTCCTTGGTGCCGTGGTTGGGGACATAGCGTTCATCGAGGATGTCCGAGTCGATGTGCAGGTAGAGGTAATCGCAGCGCGCCGCGAGCGCGTCGATCGCTGCCTGCAGGTCTTCGCCAGGGAAGCCAGGGGCAGGCGCCGCGATCACGATATCGGTTGCCCTGATCAGCGTCTCTTCCGGCGCATCGAGGTTGCGCACATCCACCATGACGATGCGGTCGGTCGGCATGGGGGCCGGTAGCTTGGCCAGCTCACGCCAGTTGGGCCAGGCCAGGCCCGCGACAACGGCCACCGGCATGCCACCCAGCATGCCCGACAGCGTCGTGCGCGGGGTATTGAAATCGCCGTGGGCGTCGAACCAGACCAGCCCGATGCGCGCTGCCGGACCGTGGGCCTGCTGCAGGCCACTGACAACCCCCGGCACGTGCCCGCAGTCGCCGCCGACAACCAGAATGCGCTCGCCGGCCCTGCGACCCTCAGCGACGAGGTCGGCGATTACCCCGCCGATGATCCCCAGGTTGTCGCTCGCATCCGCCGAACGACGCTCCTCCGGGAAACGCGGCTCGCTGACGGTGACGTTGCCGCCGAGCAGTTGGAAGGCGCCCGAAGCAGCGTAGTGGTCAACCGGGTCTTCGTCAGCTTCATATGGCCGGCTGCCCCCATAGCGAATGGGGATGACACGCAGGTCATTCGCGGTAGTGGTCGGCATGCATCAGGTTCCTTTCGCACTCTGCAGGCAGGATCGTACCACCGAATTTGCGGGGCACGCTGCACGCCAGTGTGGCGGCTTCGTTCCATCGCGCGCTCAGGTCAGTTGCTCAGCGTCATGGGCGGCTGGAGCATCGAGTGCGTCACTGTCTGCATGGCGTCGTCGCTCCTGTGGGCGTGGGGGAATAGCACGGTCGCGTTTGCCGGAGCGCGCAGCGTACATGCGCTGGTCGGCGAGTGCGACGAGCTCCGTTGCCTTCGCCTCGCCAGGCTGGGCGACGGCGAGGCCGACGCTGATGCTGACTGCGTCATGAGCGGCGCCCCACGTGAGGCTGTTGACCGCGCGTATCAGCCGCTCGGCCATTTGCCCAGCCTGGGTTTCGGTGACGCCGGTTACGACAATCGCGAACTCGTCACCGCCGTAGCGAGCCACCAGGTCGTCCGGGCGGGTTGCCAGTTCCAGCGCCATCGCGATGCGGCGGAGCACGTGGTCGCCGGCAAGGTGCCCGGCGGTGTCGTTGATGTGCTTCAACCCGTCGACATCGAAGAGCAGCACGGCCACCGGCTCGTCCCCTTCCAGCGCTGCGTCGAGGCGGGCATAGAAACTGGCGTGGTTGTAGATCCCAGTGAGCCCGTCGCGCTGGGCCGCACGCTTCATCTGGTCGTGGACGCGCGCCAGTTCAACCGCAGGGGCGAGCTGTGCGGCGATGACGGTAAGGATGCGGGCGTCGTTCTCGCTGAACGCATTGGGGCGTTGAGAGCGGGCAACGACGACGCCGACCGTCGTGCCCTCGACAATAAGCGGTACAGCGACGGCCGATGGTGGGTCGCCTGCGTGGCGCTCTGGCCCGGAGAGAATCACCGGCTGCCCGCTCCGCACCGCCTGCCCGGCGATGCCGTCGTCCGGCGACTCCAATGAGCTTCCGGCAGCCTGATCGCCGGCGGAGACATGCGCACGTACATACAGTGGCCCACTGCCCTCACTCGGCAGCAGCACGTCAACAGTATCGTAGCCCAGCTCGTCGCTGATGATGCGCGCGGCGCCGTCCAGGAATGCGTCGAGATCGCTGACGCTTGAGATCGCCGACGCCAGGCGGTTGAGCACCGTCAGTGTGCTCATCTCGTTGGAAGGATGCGCTGGTTGGCCACCAGGTGCTCCGTCCCGCGTGATCGGTACCTCAACCCCACTCGGATCATCCCGTTCCAGCACGGCTTCCAGTGCGTCGACGACCCGTGGGTGAAACTGCGATCCAGCATGGCGACGAATCTCGCTGAGAGCTGCATCCGAATCGATGGCCGCGCTGTAGGGCCGCGACGTCGTGAGCACGTCGTAGGTTTCGGCCACCGCGATGATTGCCGCTCCCAGCGGGATGTCGTCGCCGTGCAGACCATCGGGGTAGCCCCCGCCGTCGATGCGTTCGTGGTGGTGGCGCACCAGCGGAATGAGTGGGGCAAGTTCTTCAGCACCGGTCGCCTGCAGGATATCGGCTCCAAGCACCGGATGGGCCTGCATCGCCAGTTGCTGGTCCGGTGAGAGCGGCCCAGGTTTGGAGAGGATCTCGTCAGGAATACCGACCTTGCCGATGTCGTGGAGCAGCCCCGCAAGCTCGATTGTGCGTTGTTCTGCCGCGGTAGCCCCGAGTTGGGCTGCCAGGCGGCGGGCGATTTCGCCGACCCGCTCGGAGTGCCCGGCGGTAAACGAGTCCTTCGTGTCGATGATCGCCGTCAGTGCGCGAATGGTTGAGATCAGCACGGAGCGGTTGTGTTCCGCGAGCTGGGCGGATTGCAGCGCGATTGCCAGGTACGGCGTGAAGGTTGAGAAGATCTCGAATTCGTCGTCGCTGAATGGCGCCCCACTGGTACGTGCGAGGCAGACGCTCCCGATGGTGCGCCCGTCGACGATGAGCGGGGCCACCATCTCGTGTTCGCCCTGGCTCGGATCAACGACATCGGCTTCCGGGTAGAATACCCGCTGGTCCAAGTGTGCATTGTTGGCGCGGATTGGCCCGCCGGCCAACACGGCTGCCCAGGTAAGCCCCCGGCCTCGTTCCAGCTCCCAATACACCGGTTGGGACTGACCCTGGCTACGCACCAGGACGGTGCGAAGTCGCTGCTGCTCGGCGTCGTAGGTGTACAGAGCGAACCCGTCGTGTGGCAGGAGGACTTCCAGTTGGCGCGCAATCGCGTCGATCATGCGTGGCACGTTGCTGCCCTGGGTGATGATCCAACTACCTTCCAACAGGGCGTGTTGCCAGACGGCTAGTTGGCCGATGCGTACGCGCTCATGCGCAATATCAGCATGGATACGGGCATTCTCGATGGCGAGTGCAGTTGAGCGAGCGATTGTTGTCAACACATGCAGTGCTTCGTCGTCCCAGGCTTGCGGGCGCGTGGCAGCAATGCAGAGTGCGCCGAGCGCGATGTCGCCGGTGCGCATCGGCAGCACAGCGACGGTGCGTTCGTCCGAGTTGTACACCCCGCCTTGCTGGAACAGGCGCTCGCCATGATGGGTTGGGCTGTTGCTTACCACTGTATCAGCGTGCACGGCGTACCAGACCGCCGCGCGTAGCGCTTCCCCGCTGCCAGTAAACAACCCGGCGGGATCGCGCTGGTACACGATGTCAATCTCGTGCGCACCGCGTTGGTCGTCAGCCGGAACAAGCGCGATCAGAAACGCATCGGTATCGAACGCCCCTGCGACTTCGATGTCGAGTGCTGCACAGGTTTGGTCGAGGTCGAGGGTTGCGCTGGTCGCGGCGCTCACCCGGTTGAGCAGCGTCAAACGTTGGAGCCGTTCGGTCGCCGCATGTAGGGTGCGAAGGTTGACGATGGAGACGGCGGCGTGGGCAGCAATCGTTTCGACCACACCCAAGTCACCTGGGGAAAAGGCGTTCGGGGTCGTTGCTCCAACGGAAATCAGGCCGATGGTCTCGCCGGAGGCTTGCAGCGGCAGGTGGAGTGTCGACCGATAGCGTTGGTCAAACCCAACGGGGTCAGGCGGTCTCCCAGCGAGGGTGCCTGGAGCAGGCAGGCGCTGCACGGAAATGTCACCGCCAGCGGCCTGCAACCAGGCGCAGCCGTCGTGCTGGGCGTCGGATTCACCATAGAGGACGAGTGCAATGCCGTCGCTGGTGACCACGTTGTGGATCGTCGTGAAGACGCGCTCCACCAATTCCGTGAGGTCGCGCGCTTCGGCCAGACGTTGTCCGACATCGCGCAGCGCCTGGAGGCGGCGCACGTCGCGCGCGGCCTGGATGCCAAGTGCGGCATGGCGCGCGACTGCCGCGGCAATATCGACCTCTTCATCGGTGAACGGTTCCGCCCCAGCGCGGCGCCAGATATAGGCGACTCCCACGGTTTGGTTCCCCACCCGCAGTGGCACGACAAGGTCGGACGTACGCGCGTGGTAGTCGTGCGGCAGCGCATCGGGGAAACGCTCGAAATCTTCGGGCGTGCGGCGCACCAGGGGTTTGCCGCTCTCCAGCACCGCCCGCTCAGCGGGGATCGTGTACGGCGACAGTCCTGCTACTGCACGAAAGGCGCTCTCGTGGGTGTGCGGTAGCCCGTGGTGGTGGACGAGGGTGATGCAGTTCAGCCCATGGTCGTACAAGCCCAGGGTGATGTAATCGGCTGCCAGTACCTGTGCCAGCACCGCAGATGTCTGCTTGAGAGTGTCCGCGTCGGATTCGGCGCCTTCGAACAACTGCAACGCCCGCAGGATCTCGGCAACTGGCAGCTGCCTCGGAGTGACCGCATCGCTGGGTTGGTCGCTCGTCTGCATGCGATAGCCTCATCACCCGTCGGATATGGCTGCCGAGCAGCACTGCTCGTGACACGTTCTCTCGTGTCTGGAGGCAGCATCGACTCTAACACGTCACCAGTGTACAACGGTGGTACGCCGGTACCGGACAAAAAACCCCGTTTGTACTCGATTCGTGCTATTCGGCCGAGAGATTGCGCTGAGTGAAGCGAGCATGCTTGCGCCGCAGGCCAACGTGACGGCGCCAGTGTCGCATGCTGCGGCGTTGCTGTATCGCTCGTGTTCCAACCACCGTCCACTGTCGGGTCAGGGTCGCTCGTTGCAGCAGGGAAGCGCGCTGCAGACAAGGACGATTACACCACTGGTCACTCCACTAGAGCATTGCACGCACCGCCCGGCCGGCGTTGGCGACCGCTTGCGGATCGATGTCGGTCGCAATACCCATGCCGTGCAGCAGGGCGACCAGTTTCTCAGTTGCGAGGTTACCGGGCGCGCCTGGTGCAAACGGGCAACCGCCAAGCCCACCGGCGGCGCCATCAAAGACGCGCACACCGGCCTCGAGCGCGAGCATGACATTACAGAGCGCCAGGTCGAAGGTGTCGTGCAGGTGGAAGGCAACCCTGTCCATCGGCAGCCGTTGCACAGCGAGTTGCAGCAGGGCATCGGTATCGCGAGGGGTTGCCCGGCCAATGGTGTCGGAGATCACGACTTCGTGACAGCCTAATGCGAGCAACCGCTCGGTAACATCCAGCGCTGCCTGGGGTGCAACTGGGCCACTGAATGGGCAGTGGAACGCGGTGGAGATGTACCCGCGCAGCCAGACATTATGGGCACGGGCCAGCTCGGCAACCGGCGCAAAGCGCAGGAATGTTTCGTCGATCGAGGCGCGCACATTCGCCTGCGAGAATGCCTCCGACGCTGCGGTGAAGACGGCGATGGCATCGACCCCGGCTTCCAGCGCCAGGTGCATGCCGCGTTCGTTGGGGACCAGGGCCACGTAGCGCACCCCTGGGCGGCGTTTGATGGTGCGCATCAGCTCGCTGGCATCCGCCAGTTGCGGCACGAGCTTTGGGTTGACGAACGAGGTGGCTTCGATCCACTTCAGCCCGGCATCGGCCAGCGCGTCGATAAAGCGCACCTTGGCGTCCAGCGACACTGGCGTCGACTCATTCTGTAACCCATCACGCGGGCCGACTTCATAGACGGTCACCTGTTGGGGAAGGTGGGCCATCAGGCGCTGGGAGCGCCAGTCAGGTTCCGGCATCGGCGTGTTCCTTCGTCGTGGTCGGCTCGATCCGCACCAACGCCTGCCGGCTGCCGACCAGGTCGCCCGGCGCGCACTCGACCGCGACGACCACGCCGCCCAGCGGCGCGCTGAGCGCGATCTCGATCTTCATCGCCAGCATCACGCAGACAACGGCGCCCTGCGCAACGGTATCCCCCGGAGCCACATGCACCGCTGCGATCGTGCCGGGCATTGGCGCGCGCACGGCTCCATCGAGAACCTGGGCGGCCGCGTGCTGGCGCGGTTGCACACCGGGCCGCACCCGCCAGCGTCCGGCTGGTGTTGAGACTTCCCACCCATCGGCGTCTGGCAGCACGACCGTCCCCGCGCCGACCGCAAGCGGCACACCTGGGGCATCAGGAAGCGGATGTGCCAGGTAGCCGGCGGCCGTGCGACGCAGGCGCAAGCGCATCTCCCAGCCACCGGCTTCGTCGCCGTGGAATGCGCGCACAGCATCGCCGGTCAGTCGGAATGGGCCGGCGGCTGCCCAGGCATCCCGCGCTGGCCCAGCCTGCTCGCGCTCCGCGCCGATAATCGCCGCCAGCGCTTCCACTGGCGGCCCTCCGATGGGCGCCTGGATCGTCTCGGCGGTCGCAAGGGTGTGGCGCGCGCTCGCGAAATCGGCATCAGCCAGTAGCGCCAACAGCCAGGGACGGTTGGTCGCTATACCGGCGATGCGGATGTGGTTGAGCAGCGCCGTGAGCCGAGCGAGCGCGGCGGGCCGATCGGCGCCGCGCACGATCAGCTTCGCGATAAGCGGGTCGTAGGAACTGGGCACCTCGTCCCCTGCGGCATAGCCGGCGTCGATGCGGTCGCCGCTGGTTGGGAATGTGAGGACGCGGACCGGGCCGGGGCTGGGAACATGACCCAGGGCCGGATCTTCCGCGTACCAGCGCGCCTGGATTGCGTGGCCGATGGTCGCCGGTGTGTGTGGCAAGGCGCCACCCTGCGCCAGGTGCAGCTGCAGGGCGACGAGGTCCAGCCCGGTCACCTCTTCCGTCACCGTGTGTTCGACCTGCAGACGCGGGTTGATCTCGATGAAGGCCAGCTCACCATCGGCGGCCAGCAGGAACTCGACGGTGCCAAGCCCGAGCAGCCCGACAGCGCGGGCCATCGTGACGGCGTGCGCGTGCAACGCCTTGCGGGTCGCCGGGCTCAGGCCGAATGCCGGGGCCTCTTCGACGACCTTCTGGTGGCGGCGCTGGATCGAGCAATCGCGGTCGCCCAGGGCAACTGCGGCTTCGCCGTCGCCGGCTACCTGTACTTCGACATGCCGCGCTCCGCGCAAGTAGTGCTCCAGATAGACCCGTTGTCCAGCGCCGGATGCGCCCGCTTCGCGGAGCGCGGCAGAGACGGCAGCTTCCAGTGCATCCGGCGTTTCGGCCACACGCAAGCCACGCCCACCTCCGCCGCCGGCAACCTTTGCGATGAGTGGGTAGCCGAGCAGGTCAGCCGAACGGCGCCATCCGGCCGGGTCGTCAAGGGTGAGAGGCTCGCCAGCGCGTGGCAGCGGCACGCCCGCCTGCTCGGCGACGCCGCGCGTCGCAACCTTGTCGCCGCACAGCTCCAGCGTCTGTGGGCTGGGGCCGATGAAGGTGATCCCCGCTTCACGGCACGCTTGGGAAAGCTCCGCGCGCTCCGATAAGAAGCCATAGCCAGGGTGCAGGGCGGTCGCCCCGGCGCGCACCGCCGCCGCAACGACCCGGGCGACATCGAGCTCACTGCCGGCTGGGCCGAGTGGTTCGACTGCGCCAACCTGGCGGGCTGCGTATCCGCCGAGGTCGGGGTCTCCCAGGAGCACAACTGGCCGCCAGTCGTGCGCCCGCGCTGTGCGGGCGATGCGCACGGCAATTTCAGCCCGGTTGGCGATGGCGAGCGTGCGGCCCTGTCCGTTGGCGGCAGAATAGCTGCTCACTGTTCAGGGTTCCAGGCGGGCCGGCGCTTTTCCAGGAACGAGCGCATGCCTTCCTGCCCCTCGGCGCTCATGCGCCGGTCGGCGATGGTGGCGACCGCGTTGGCCCGCTGCTGCTCCGGCGTCTGGGGGGTCCAAGCCAGGTGTTGGACGTATGCCTTGGTATCAGCAATGGCGCCGGGCGCACCAGCACGTAACTGGCGCAACCAGGCGTCGACGGCATTGTCCAGTTCGTCAGTGGGGACAACCCGTTGCGCCAGCCCGACGCGCAGCGCTTCCTCTGCGCCAAACGGCTCGGCCAGCAGCATCAGCGCCTTTGCGTGGCGCGCGCCAAGCGCCCGCACCACGAACGGGCCGATAGTCGCAGCTACCAGGCCGAGCCGTGCTTCCGACAGGGAGAAGCGCGCGTCGTCCGAAGCAACGACCAGGTCGGCAGCACAGAGTAGGCCGAATGCACCAGCGTAGGCGGCCTTCTGGACGCGGGCGATCACCGGCTTCGGCGAGGCAACAAGCGCCTCCAGCAGGTCGTAGAGCCGGTGAGCATCCCTTTCGACCTCGGCACGGTCGGTTGCCACGCTGTACTGGTTGAGGTCGGCCCCGGCACAAAAGACCGGCCCGGCGCCAGCCAGGACAATCGCCCGCACATTGGGGTCGGCGCTGGCACGCACCACCCCGTCGTGGAGCAACCCGACCAGTTCCCGCGCGAGCGCGTTGCGCACCTCCGGTCGGTTCAGGATCAGCCAGGCGGCGTCGCCGCGTTGTTCGTATCGCAGCATCTCTTGGCTTTCGGCTTACGGCAGTCGAGCGTTCGTCGATCTAGTATAGGGGACAGGGGACAGGGGACAGGGGACAGGCAACAGGGGACGGGGGACAGGGCACAGGGTGTGTCCGCTAGTGGCGGTGTGCCTACATGCGGAAGACGCCGAACGGGGTTGGCTCGATTGGGGCGTTGAGGGTGGTGGCGAGGGCCAGGCCGAGGACGGTGCGCGTATCACGCGGGTCGATGACCCCATCGTCCCACAGGCGGGCAGTGGCGTACCAGGGGGTTGTTTCCGCTTCGTAGCGGGCCTGGATCTCGGCGCGCAGGGCTGCTTCTTCAGCGGCGTCACGTCCCTGGTCACGGCCACGGCCGACTGTCGCCAGCACACCGGCGGCCTGCTCTCCGCCCATGACGCCGATACGGGCTGTCGGCCAGGTGAAGAGGAAACGCGGATCGTAGCCGCGCCCACACATCGCGTAGTTGCCCGCGCCGTAGGATGCACCGATGATCAACGTCAGCTTCGGCACGCGCGCATCGGCGACCGCGGTGACCATCTTCGCGCCGTCGCGGGCGATGCCGCCATGTTCGGCCTCCCGCCCGACCAGAAAGCCGGTGATGTTCTGGACGAACAGGAGCGGGATGCGCTGCTGCGCACAGAGCTGGATGAAGTGTGTCGCCTTGCGCGCTGAATCAGAGAAGAGCACCCCATTGTTGGCGATGACGCCAAGCGGGATGCCATACAGGTGTCCGAAGCCGCAGACGATCGTTTCGGCATAGTCGCGCTTGAACTCGTCCAACACACTGGCATCGAGGATACGCCGGAGGATCGGGCGCGGATCGACCGGCGTGCGTGGGTCGGGCGGCATCAACCCCAGCAGGTCGTCCGGCGCTTCAAGCGGTTCGCGGATCGGCACGCGGTCCCAGGGGAGCGGCGGCAAGGTGCGCTGCGGCACGAGCATCAGCTGTCGCGCAAGGCGCAAGCCGTGCTCTTCGTCGTCGGCAATGTAGTCGACCACCCCGCTGATGCGCCCGTGGACGTCGGCTCCGCCCAGCTCTTCTGCCGTGATCTCTTCTCCGGTGGCCGCTTTCACCAGCGGTGGGCCGCCGAGGAAGATCGTCCCTGCCCCGCGCACGATGATTGCTTCGTCGGCCATGGCCGGGACATAGGCCCCACCGGCGGTGCAGGAGCCAAGCACCGCTGCAACCTGGCGGATGCCCGCTGCCGAGAGATGCGCCTGGTTGCGGAAAATGCGCCCGAAGTGCTCGCGGTCGGGGAAGACCTCGCTCTGGAGCGGCAGGAATGCACCGCCGGAGTCAACCAGGTACAGACACGGCAGCCGGTTGGCGAGGGCGATTTCCTGCGCCCGCAGATGTTTCTTGACGGTGATCGGGTAGTACGTCCCGCCCTTCACCGTTGGGTCGTTGGCGACGACGATGATTTCACGCCCACCAACTTGGCCGATGCCGGTGACGATGCCGGCCGAGGGTGCGTCGCCGTCGTACATGCCGTCGGCCGCCAACGGCGAGAGTTCCAGAAAGGCGGAACCAGGGTCGAGCACGCGGTCGATCCGCTCGCGCACCGGCAGTTTGCCGCGGCGCCGAGAACGTTCCTGCGCTTCCGGCCCGCCGCCTTGCCCGGCACGCTGCAGCCGCGCCTGCAGGTCCGCCACCAGGTGCAGATTCGCTTCGCGCCAGTCGCTTCGCATGTCGTTTTGGGGAGTGGCGAGTGGCTAGTTACTAGTGACTAGTTACTAGTCACTAGT